>VXZF01000346.1 GCA_009845645.1 Gemmatimonadota bacterium
TGGCCGGTGGCAAACAGCGCCAGCGCGTAGAAGGCAATGGTCTGCGAGTCGAACACGGCCCGCAATGGCAGCATGGTCACCAAGCACAAAAGTGGCGTACCGATAAAAAAGAACAGGTCGCCAAAGGGCGAGATGATCCACTTCTGATCGCGATACACCGCTGGAGCGACAGTCATGGCATTCCTCAATAGGCTACGGCTAGGGTGCGTATTACTTCTCCCTGACCGGCGTCGGCACCCGCGTCAATCCGGCACACATATACGCCCGGTGCCACCCGCTCACCCGACCCATCCAATCCATCCCAATTAAACAACCGCAACACATCTCCACTAGACGACATCAGCGCGGCCACTTCCCTCCCCGCTAAGTCGAAAATGCGCACGCTCGGAGACGCATCCACCGCCTTGAACAGCGCAAAGCGTATCTGCACGTGGTCGTTGATACCGTCGCCGTTGGGCGAAAACACCGGCGGTACAACCTGCAAATCGCCGATCAGCCGCTCACTGCCGGGTAAGTCCGGCAGGAATACTAAGTTCGCTTGCCGCTCGGCCGCCTCCACCGACTGCCACAGATCGGGACGCGCTTCTTGCCCTAAATCCGCAGCAAAGACCGTGGCGTTGCGCAGCACCTTAGTGGTAAACTCCAAAGCGACGGAATCCGTCCGTACCGTCTCCGGTAAATCTATGAACAGCAGCGAATCCCCCTCCACGTGCACCCCACTCGCCTCGCGTTCCACGCCGCCGATCGACAATCGCACATCCGCTACATCCACCGCGCTCGGCGTGGAAAAGCGCAGCCGGTCAAAGCCCGAGTCGCCTTCGGCCGCGTTCGTCCACAACGTGTATGTGAACTGTGTCGCCTCGTTAGGTACAGCATGACGCGGCATAACTTGCCCAGCCGTTTGCGCGACCAACGCATCCTCAAAATCCAGCGCCAGCGCGTGCAACACCGGTGCGACAGCCGGATCCTCGGTGGAAAGAATCAGCTCCAATTGGATAAAGCGGCGCGGCGTCTCCGACTTAAACGCCTCGCCCGAAAACTGATAGAAGTTGCTCCACGCGCCCCAATCGGCTCCCACGACGACCATGGTGTCAATGGGGCCGCGGATGACTTTGGGCAAACTGTTGTAGCGCGTCTCGGTGACTTCCTCGCCCTTTTTGTCGTAGAACGTGTATAGCTCTTGCAGGACATTGCCCGACCGCGAGCGCACCTGCAACTGCGTCTGATCCGGCGTTGTCGCCTCCCAGCGCAAGCGCTTGATGGCCTTGGCGCGGCCATCGCCAGCGAGTTGGCCGAGATCGATAAAGTCCGAGCGCAACATCACCTGCGCCGGATAGCCCGGTGAGAAGATCATAAACTCCATCGGATGGGAAAACCAACCTCTGTCCTCGTGGCCGTGCCAGAAAATGTAGCGGATCTTGCGCGGCTGAAAAAGATAGCGGATGTGGCGGACTTGCCGCGCGGATGCTAACGCCGCGTCAATGGCGATGTCCTCGCGTAGCAGAAAGGTTAGGTCCAAATCTCCGCCCGTGGTGCGCCTCCCATCCGAGAACAAGATGTTGTAGCCGCGACCATGGTGCAGGCCTTCAAATAAGAAACTCGACGTGCCCTCACCCCGAGTTTTAAAATATATAAACATCTCGTCGATCCAGAACAGTGCACCCAAATCCACCTGCCACCACAGGCCGCCCTCGCGCCAGCCGCCCTTGGTCCCCCCCGAGGTGAGAATATTGCCGAAGGTGTCCATGTTGCCGTCGAACATGTTCTGCGGCTCGCGCGCCAGCAAGCCGTGTTCAAAGCGCCCACCTCGTTCCAAGGTTCCCAAGCTGACGTTGTCCCCCTGGGCAAGGACCTCAATTTCGGCTAGGGCTGCATCGCTGCTCTTTTCGTCCGCGGTGATGCGGATCAGCCGTACCATCTGGAAATCCTGCTCGGCACTCAAATCAACGTCTCTGTCCGCGTCGAGCACCCGCGTAGTATCCAGCGCACTACCCAGCAACGGAATCGCAATGCTAGTCTCGACGTTGGGCTTGGTAGTCTGGAAGATTTTGCGATAGCGGAACACGTCGTCTTGGGCCTGAATCCGGGCACCTTGGGTGACAAAGACGCTAAACTGCCGCAGAGGCCGAGCACCCTCTTCGTCGGGAAACATCAGCTTGATCTCCCGCGCCAGCACCGGCCTTCCCAAGTCGATATTGACCGACCAATCGACGAGCTGGTCTGCTACATCGGGCTGCCAATAGGTCGCCGGATCGCCATCCATGAGCTTGGGTGCGTCTGCCTCATTGCTGCCGGCGCGCCATATTCCACCTTCGACCTCGCCGCGCTTCTTAGAAGGATGGGTGAAGAGGTGGGCGTCGAGGGTCGCGTTGATCTGCTTGCGGAATTTCTTCAACTTCAGCGAACCGTCGTCTGCAAATTGGACTATGTCCACCGGAAATTCCCAAGTCGCCCACTCGGAAGGGGTGTCGAAGCGGACTTCCTCGGCTTGGCTCGAACCGCAGATGAACAGCCCCAAGAGCAAATGGCAAACCCTGTATTTCTTCTGCATCATACCGCTCTAACCCACCTCAATAGGCTACGGCTAGGGTGCGTATTACTTCCCCCTGCCCTGCATCGGCTCCCGCGTCTATGCGGCACACGTAAACCCCAGGCACCACTCGCTCACCCGACGCATCCAATCCGCCCCAGCTAAACGACTGCAACACATCCCCTCCCGACGAGGCAAGAGCCATCACTTCTCGACCCGCCAAGTCGAAAATGCGCACGCTTGGAGACGCATCCACCGCCTTGAACAGCGCAAAGCGTATCTGCACGTGGTCGTTGATCCCATCGCCGTTGGGCGAAAACACCGGCGGCACAACCTGCAAATCGCCGATCAACCGCTCACTTCCAGGTAAATCCGGCAAAAATACCAAGTTCGCTTGCCGCTCGACCGCTTCCACCGACTGCCACAGATCGGGACGCGCTTCTTGCCCTAAGTCAGCGGCAAAAACCGTAGCGTTATGCAGCACCTTAGTGGTAAACTCCACCGCGACGGAGTCTGTCCGCACCGTCTCCGGTAAATCGACAAACAGCAGCGAATCTCCCGTAACCCTTACAGCACTCGGCTCGCGCACTGCGCCGCCAATCCGCAACCTCACATCTGCGGCATCCACCGCGCTAGGCGTGGAAAAGCGCAGCCGATCAAAGCCCGTGTCGCCCTCCGTTGCACTTGTCCGCAGCACATACGTGAACTGCGTCGATTCGTTGGGCACGACATAGCGCGGTGCAATCTGCCCAGCCGCCTGCGAAACCAGCGCATCCTCAAAATCCAGCGCCAGCGCGTGCAGTACCGGCGCGACCGCCGGATCCTCGGTGGAGAGAATCAGTTCCAATTGGATAAAACGGCGCGGCGTCTCCGACTTAAACGCCTCGCCCGAAAACTGATAGAAGTTGCTCCAAGCACCCCAATCGGCTCCCACGACGACCGTGGTGTCGATAGGTCCGCGAATGACTTTGGGTAGGCTCTTGTAGCGAGTCTCGGTAACTTCCTCGCCCTTCTTGTCATAGAACGTGTAGAACTCTTGCAGAGTATTGCCCGACCGCGAGCGCACCTGCAACCGCGTCTGATCGGGTGTTGTCGCCTCCCAGCGCAAGTGCTTGATAGCCTTGGCGCGGCCATCGCCAGCGAGTTGGCCGAGGTTGATAAAGTCCGAAAGCAACACCACCTGCGCGGGGTAGCCCGGCGAGAACAGCATCAACTCCATGGGGTGGGAAAACCAGCCGGTATCGGTCAGCGAATGCCAGAACAAGTAGCGGATCTTGCGCGGGGCAAACGCGTAGCGATGGTGGCGCAAGTTCCACTCCGCGCCGACTGGTCTTGGCTCAAAGATCAGCGGCGTATAGTCAATGTCGCCGGCAATGGTGCGCCGCCCATCGGAAAAGAGAATTTGGTAGCCGCTGCCGGCCTGCAATCCCTCGAATAGGAAGCTCGACAGGCCCTCGCCGCGATCCTGCCAGTAGATGAATGCCTCGTCGAGCCAGAACAGCGCCCCTAAATCCACCGACCACCATACCCCGCTCTCGCGCCAGCCGCCTTTGGTCTTGACGGTAAATATATTGCCGTACGTGTCGGTGATGCCGTCGAACATATTCTGCGGCTCACGCGCCAAAAGTCCGTTGTCGAAGCTCCCCCCGCGCGCCAAGACCCCGAGGCTTATGTTGTCGCCCGCGGCCATCACCTCCACTTCGGCCAAAGCTGCATCCGCACTTTTCTCGTCGGCGCGCACGCGCACAAAGCGCACCATGCGGAAGGTATTTAGCGCGGTTGGGTCCAGCTCGAGGCTCTCGTCGATGACCCGCGTTACGTCGCGCTCGCCGACTAGATCAATATCGACGACCTGCCCTTGGTTGGGCTGGGTTGTCTGAAAGGCTTGGTCGAATTTGAAGACGTCATCCGTGGATTGGATGCGCGCACCATTGGCCGTGAAAACGCTGAATTGTCGCCAAGGACGCGCGCCTGCGCGGTCGGGAAACACCAAGCGAATGCGCTCGGCTAGCACGGGCCGCCCCAAGTCGATGGTCACCACCCAATCGACCAGATCGTCGGCTAGGCTAGGCCGCCACACCGTCTCCAGATTGCCGTCCATGATGCGCCGGGCCGCCGTCGGATTGGATCCGACCTGCCAGATCCCCCCCTGGACCTTGCCACGAGTCTGAGT
>VXZF01000608.1 GCA_009845645.1 Gemmatimonadota bacterium
GACCGGCTCGTTGACGGTTGGGCAAAATCTAGAGCACGTCGGGCAGATCTTTATTCGCCTGAGCGATGATTCGCCCGAAGATCGCGAGGGCGGGGCAGCCCTCTTCTCGTGGGATATTATCATTGAATCCGAGACCGAGGTGGCGCGCGAAACAGAAGCAGGCGAGCGCGTCGTCGAGGTCGAGAAAGAAACGGTGCGGGGCAGCCAAATCGGCTTTGAGCCGATCATCGACGGCGGCTTGCAACGCCTCGGATTCCTCGCGGCCGATGGCGACGAGCGCATCGAAATGACCTACGATTTCCGCTCCCCGTCGTACACTGGCCCGGAGCTTTCCACCATTCGCCGCGCGCAGATCGAGTTGGTAGTGGCCAACGACTACCACATTGAAATGAGCTCGGATCGCCAGCTCAACATACCCGAAGGCCAGCCCGTTTTTCTGACGGTGAAACGGGCGGCTGGCAACGTGCAGGACGGCTCCAACTTGGGGCTGTTGCGCCTCGACTACGGTTTGCCTACGGGCAACGACATCTACGGGTTTACCTTGGAGGTGCAGGAAGTGCTGGGCTTTGATCTGTACGCGGAATTCGACCGCAGTCGGCACTATCGCAAATACCCGAACCGCGCGTTTTCGACCCACCACACGGCTGCGGATCAAGCCAATGCCTATATGGTCAATCTGTCGAAGAAGAGCTATCCCTATTTCCTCTTTGCCGAGACCTATAGCATGGATTACAACTACGGCACCACCAGCCTGATTGCCTCGCCCTCGGGAGACATCGACTACACCGATCCAACGACCAATTATTACGAGTGGGTTGACGACAACGACGACCAGGACCGCATCCCCGACTGGCAGCGCCTCAACCAGTTCGGGCCGGATTTGCGGATTTTCCCTGGGTGGGACGAAAACCTCGACTTCATCTCTGATTTCAACCAAAACGACAACGAGTTCCGGCCGAACTTCGTCCCCGATTACGAGGAGCCTTTCTTGCGCTATCACGTAGATCGCCCGGAGTTTTTGTTTGGCATGGACATGAACAACAACTTCTGGATCGACCGCTTTGAAAACGACGAAGACCCGGATTATCCATACGACCGCAACCGCCGCGGCTACAATGCGTATGTCGGGATGCACTTCACGCCCGAGCTGCGGCTGACCGCAGGCTACAAACGGGAGCGCATGCTCTCGGCCAAGAAGCGCGAACAAACTGCGTACGGGATTGTTACGTGGGACAAGGACATCGCCGGCGTGGGTCGAATCCGAGTCTTCGACATGTTTAAGCGGGTCGAGGACGAGATCGCCGACAACGTCGTCCAGTGGGTGCAGCCGACCGGTGCCCCAGGCGCGTTGCAGCGGATAGAAGACCCCTTGGCCGCGCCCAACACCTATATCAATTCCGCATTTGCCAGTTTTGACTATACCAGCATCCCCGGCCTGACCGTTACCAACAAGCTGAAATACGACATCTGGCACCAAAACGACGTGCAGCCGGATATGCGCGAAAATTTCCAGTTCTTCGGTCTGATCAACAAGGCCGAGTTCCGGCGCACGATCGGCCGCGTGGTGCTGGCCCCCAAGATCAAGAACGAACACCGCCGCGAAGCGCCGCTGCTGAGCAACGATCCCGTGCGCAAGGAAAACGCCCTACTCTTGTTCTTGATCGGCGAGGTCGCAATCTTGACCCGCTCCGAACTGAGGGCTGGATTGGAGTACACCATATTCAGCCAGCTTGAAGACGCGGAAAAAGTGCGGGCCTTGGGTCTGTCGCCGGACTATCGAGAGACGGTGCTTGCCATTCAGTACTCCAATACAGGCGCGTATTTAGGGTACAGTTTGACCACCCAGATGGGCCTACGAGTCAGCCGCATCGACCGCAAGGGAGAAGACGCCTTTACCGGCGCATCCCAATTTGTGACGGTCTATGCTGGGCTCGACTAAGGTGCGGACGCCATGAGAAAAAGGACGCTATTAGCCTTCGCGCTCGCCGCGCTCGCGCTGGGAAGGGGTGGGGCCGTGGAGATTTACCGCATCGGCGGCGAGGACCTGCCCCCTCCGAGCGGGGCTGGAGTGAACTTCCATCGATTGTCTTGGAGTGACTTCGAGGAGGAGCAAAGCCTCGACACAGAGGCTCTCACCGCGGGAATGCTGCGGCCGATCTTTTTGACACCGGCGACCAATATTGCCCTCACCAGCCCTGAGCGGAACGGGGGGCCTTACGTGCGGGTGAGCGGGGTAGCGAGCTATTCCATCACCGATCTTTCCAAGAACATGATCGACGCCGATCCGACGACGTTCTGGGAATGGGTGGCAGGCATTCAGAGCCGGTTCACGGGCCAGCGCTACTTGGAATCGCGGCGCGTTACCATGGACCTCGGCGGCCTGTTTTTTGTCAACAGGGTGCGGATCGTCGCCGCCGAGAGCGGCCTGTATCCCGATGGGTTGTACGTGAGCGCCGACTTAGGCGTGCAGAAGAAAGACACCGTATCGGGGTATGGTGCCGCCCGCGTCGGCGGCCAACTCGTCTTTGAGCTACCCGAAAACGTGCAGGACACCATAGATGTGCGCTTTCCCCCGGCTCTCGCTCGCAGCGTGGGGCTGTTGCTCCTCCGTGCGTCGCCCAAGGCCCTGCACATCGGCGAAGTGGAAGTCTATGGCGTAGGCTACGCGCACCAAGCATCGTACGTCAGCCCGTTTATCGACCTCGGCGAGCCGGCCGTGTGGGGCGACATCCGCTGGCGCGGCCGCAAGGATCCCCGCGCTCGCGTCTGGATCCAATCGCGGGCTGGTAAAGACCTCGATCCAAATGTGTATTGGCGCTTCACCGGCCGGGGCGATGAGGTAACGTCGCTCGACGAAGCAGGCCAGCCCCTAGATGCGACGGACTACCTTTTTCTCAAACCAGGCGAGGCCGGCGAAATCACCTACGACATTGACAACTGGAGCTTCTGGTCGTCGCCCTATGCGTTCGCCGACAGCAGCGGCACTGCCATAGCCTCGCCCGGTCCCAATTCGGTCTTGCAACTGCGGGTCGATTTTTTGCCCGTAGGCAGCGAGGGCGGCGAGCTAGAGTTCATCGAATTCTCGGCCACCAAGCCACCGCTCGCCGAGGAGGTGCTAGGCGAAATATATCCCCCCGAGGTTACTCTGGGCGAGATCGCGTCGTTTAGGTATGCCATTCAGCCCATCATCCGCGCGCAGCACTCTGGTTTTGACGGAGTGGAAATCGACGCGCCCTTTGGCGTGGCTAGCGTGGATTCGGTCCAGGCCACTGGCTTGGACAGCTTCGCCGTGCACATCGCGCCGGATTCGCTGCGCTTTGCGGTCTCCTTGTTTCCCCCGCGCACATCTGGGGATTCCGGTGGGGTGATCGAGGTATTCTTCCGCGCTCCGGTGCTGCGCTACGGCACGACTTTCCGCGGCTGGGTGCGGGACTCTCAGCGCCCCTTGGAGCTGGCGCAACCCATCAATCGCGGCAATGCGGCCAGCGAGATAGTGAGCGAGGTGCTCACGGTCCGTACCTCGATTTCCCGTCGCCTACTGGACGATATAGTGGTGCAGCCGAAGATTGTTACCCCCAACGGCGATGGGATAAACGAGCAGATTAACTTCTCTTTTAAGCTGTTACAGGTAACTCAAGAGGTGCCTTTGCGCGTCGCGGTCTTCGATTTGTCCGGCCGCTCGCTGCGGGTAATCCACGACGGGCAACAGCACAGCGGCGGCCTGCGCTTTTCTTGGGATGGCCGGGACGAGAACGGCGAGCGGGTGCCCCCGGGCCTGTACGTTTATCGCATATCGGTGGAGTCGGAAAAAGGCGGCGATCAGCTAGCGGGGACCGTCGCCGTGGTCTATTAAGAAAGGAGGCCCTATGGCCAACATCCAAATCCCCATTCGCTATTACAAGGATTATCCCGGTGGGTACGACTATGGGTACGAGACTCTGACCCTAGAGTTCGCTGAGTGCGCCTTTCTGTTGGTCGATGTCGATGGGCGCTCACCCAATCCAACGACTAAGAACTTCATTGCGCCGGCTTTACAAGCCGCCCGCGACAGCGGAATGCTGGTCAACTACGTCCACAACGACCTGCGCCTAGTGGCTGATCCCGGCAACATCGTGGGCGAGATCTGGGGCAAGACCAAGGGCGGCGACGGTGGCAACGGCATTGCTAGTTGGGCGCGGCAAGAATACAAACCCGAATACCTCGACTACGTGGCCCCGCGCGAGGGCGAGCGCAATTTCCCCAAGTGGATCTGGAGCGGCTTCCACGACACCTTCTTGGACCAACACTTGCGCAGCTATGGCATTAAGACGCTGTTCGTGGTTGGCTACAGCCGGCGGGCCTGCTTGCACTACACCTGCGCCGAAGCCGTAGGGCGGAATTACCGCGTCATTCTGTTGCGCGATTGTTCAAACGCCCCCGGTACGATCGAGATGCCAGACACGCTAGACGACAGCCTGCCGGAAGGCGGTTGGATCAACCGGATCACGCTGCGCAACTTTGAACATCTGATCGGCTATACCACCACGGCTGAGGAATTCATCGCGGCGTGTCAGCAGGTGGGGGAGGAGAAGGTCGCGTGACTCGGTTGTGGCTCGTTGCTTGCGCCCTGCTGATCGCCGTTGCGGCGTGGCCCCAAGGATTTCGCATCGAATCGGACCGGGTCGCCGTTGACGAGGGCGACTGGGCGGAATGGGAGATAGC
>VXZF01000446.1 GCA_009845645.1 Gemmatimonadota bacterium
TTTAACATGACAGTCATTGACTACGATATCGCAGACAAGAATCGCGATCGGTTCCCAACTGCGGTAGAGGAGTTGATGCGCTATATGCGCGACCATACTCAAATTAATGCCCGAATCGAGGGCACGACCTTGGAATTTTCGGATCCGCGTATCATGGACGCCCCCATGATTTATGTGACGGGCAACGATGCTGTCTTGCAAATCAGCGATACAGAGAAAACCAACCTAGGCGACTATCTCAAGAATGGTGGTTTTCTCTATGCCGAGGAAATCCGCCAAAGCGACGCTGAGAACGGACTTGACGGCAAAGAAGCCGGGGTTTCAGGTACGCCGTTTGATCGCCAGTTCAAGGCCCTGATGAAAGATCCGTTGGTGTTGGGTAGCGACGGCTCCAAGTGGCAGAAAGTGCCTAAGAGCCACGATCTCTACTATAGCTTCTGGGATTTTCCCGATGGTCCGCCTATGGGTGGCGCACCGGCTGGCAATGTGTTCGATTTGGAGATGCTGGAACTGCGCGGTCGGGTTGCGGTGGTCTTCAGCGACCTAAATATTAGCTGGTACTGGGGAGATCCGCTGGCTGATGCACGAGAGCGCGGGTTGCAGTTCGGGGTCAACCTAATCGTCTATGCGTTGACTCAGCCGGGCGGCATCGCCAACGTGACCCAGTTTACTCAATAAGCACCCTTCAAGCAGCAAGCAGTTCGGATGCCCTACCGGTAAACCACCGGTAGGGCATCCTTGTTTCGATCATTCCCTTCCGTTCACGCCGATCCTCTTATCTGATCCCAGACATCGAAGTATGTCGGAAAAGTTTTGCCGACGCATCCTGGGTCGTTGATGCGGATTCCGGGCACTCGCAATCCGACTAGAGCAAAACTCATAGCTACTCGGTGATCCTTATAGGTATCGATGCTGCTGCTTTTGGGTTTGGAAGGCGCGATAGTAACGCCATCTCTGTGCTCTTCTACCGCCACTCCGAGTCGACGCAGTTGGGCGACCATAGCGGCAATCCGGTCGGTCTCCTGCCAGCGCGTGTGCTCGATGTTGCGGAGCCGCACAGGATTCTTGGCAAAGGGAGCGATCGCAGCTAGCGTCAGCGAGGTATCTGATATGGCCTTCATATCGATGTCTATACCTCTGAGTTGATCCGGCCCGATCACCTCAACTCCGCTGGCGTAACGGTTGACTGTGCATCCCATTTTCTCGAGAACATTGACGAAGTGGATATCACCTTGGGCTGAGTCGGCGGCAATGTCGGCTACGCGTACCCGACCACCGGTGAGCGCAGCGGCAGCAAAGAAGTACGAGGCGTTGGAAGCATCCGGCTCAATGGCGTAGACACGAGGCGTATAGCATTGGCTGCCAGCGACGCGAAAGCGCTGATACTCGTCGTGCTCGACCTCGATTCCAAATGCCTGCATTACCGCCATAGTGATGTCAATATATTCGGTCTTGAACTCGCTGATCATTTCGATTTCCAAGCCGTTGTCGGCGTAGGGAGCGACGAGCAGCAGCGAAGTGAGAAACTGGCTACTCTTGCTGGCGTCGAGCCGGGTTTTTCCTCCTCTGAACCCCTTGGCCTGTACCTCTATGGGTAGGCATCCGTTGGCAAAGCGCGAACGAGCGTCGATCCCGAGTTGGCCGAGTGCGTCGAGCAGATCGGCCATCGGTCTGCTCTGGCGCATGGGTGCGTCGCCGTCGATGATGAAGGTGCCATTGCCGAGCGCGACATAGCTTGTGATCGACCGAGAAGTAGTGCCCGAATTGCCGATGTACAGCTTGGCACCATCGACGGGGATCCGTCCCCCATTACCTGCGACCACAAAGCTGGCCGCCTTTGGATCGGCCTCTATAGAGACGCCGAGTTTGCGCAGCGCCTGGACCATGTAGTCGGTGTCGTCGCTAAAGAGTGCGCCTATAAGGTGTGATTCTCCGTTGGCTAATGCCGCGATCAGCAGCGCCCGGTTGGTGTAACTTTTGGACCCGGGAACGGAGACTTCGGCGTCGAGAGGTTTTTGCAGAGGTTGTATTTCGAGCGAATCAGCGTTCATGTTTAGTTAAACGTTGGGTGGCATGATGCGAGCAGCACGAGGCTATGCATAATCTGGTATCTCGCGTTGTTCTGAGCAATGCCTGCTTGGGAGGTCTTAGGCTGGAGGGCGCTGGTGTTTTCTTCTACATTTATCCACGAAAGGAATGCGTCAATGCCATCAGTCAAGAAGCCGGACGAGATTAGAAATTTACTCGAAGGTCCAGTCAACTCTATCCCCACTACATTTTTGCCCAACGGCCAACTAGATTGGGAGGGCATCGGTCGCATAATCGACGTGGGCATCGCCAGCGGCAGCAAGGTCAGCTTGCTGACCTACGGGGACAGCCAGTTT
This sequence comes from Gemmatimonadota bacterium, assembly GCA_009845645.1. Classification (GTDB taxonomy): domain Bacteria; phylum Latescibacterota; class UBA2968; order UBA8231; family UBA8231. The sequence continues at coordinate 2,385 of VXZF01000446.1, forward strand.
GAGTTCCTCAGCGATGAAGAAGTCGCCCAGCTTACCCGCTTCTTGGTCGACCGGGTCGCCGGACGGGCATTGACGGTGGCGGCTACTCGGCGCTGGCCAGATGACCGGGCGGTCCAATTCGCCGAGTATTGCCGCAGTTGGGGAGCCGACGTGCTGATGGTCCTGCCACCGGAACAAGCCCAATCGCAGGGTAAGGTCGTCCAATACCGCAAAGTAGCCCAAGTCATGCCTCTGATGTTGGTGGGGTGTCCTCCCTATGAAATTCTTGACGAACTACTCGACGCGCCCAACATCTGCACCTTCAAAGAAGACGGCACACTTGAATACGCAAAAGCAACTATGCACCGCTATGGTGATCGGTGGAAGTTCATGACCGGCGGGGGCCTATGGCGCAATTTCGCACAATGGCCCTGCGGCATTCGCGCCTTCTTTTGCTATCCATCTTCGTTTGCTCCCCACATAGCACAAAGCTACTGGCGGGCCTTCCAAGATGGCGACGCCAAAACGGCCCAGACCATCATTACCCAAATCGAGGAACCTTTCTGGGGAGTGGCCACAGATGTGGTAGGCGGCGGTCAGGCTGTGTGGCGCACCGCGCTTGAACTCAATGGTATTGCCTCGCGCTGGTTGCGTCCGCCTATGGTCACAGCCACAGACGAGGAGGTGGAGAAGATTGGTGCCGTCTTGGATGCCATTGGGCTGATAAATCCCCTCTGAGACGAGAAGCCCTTCTGCCAAGAACTGCTCGCGGTTCAACTGCACAGTTTATCTCTTTCGCTCTAAGACGGATCAGATATCCACACAGTGTATCACCGCCGCCTCGCCGAACCCTAGCGTCAGCTCAAAGGCTCCGTCGCAGAGTGCGAGGTTCTGTTCTCCTAGCAGGTTGCGGGCTGAGCCTATTGGCCAGCGCGGTTGCACTCGCGTCCGCGCAGGGTGCCGTTCTACGTTGAGCGCGAAGATCAGCGACCCGCCCTGCCGAGAGTGGCGGCGAAAGGCGACGATGCGGGCGCCGGTAAGTGTAAACCACGACTCGACGCCCGCGGTTGCCAGCAACGCGGTTGCTACCTCATCGTGGACCAGTCCCGCAGGTGCTGGTGCCCCAGGTTGCCCGGTCACTTGCGACGAAGCTGTAGCCGAGAGCGCAAACCCGTACCAGGTGAAGCGCCCGTCGGCTGAGCGCACCCCAACCACTTCATCGCCTATGGTGGCGATGGGCGCAGTATCGCCTTGGGCTTCTAAGATTGAATAGGTCGTTCCCGCCGGCAGGGTAAAGGTGCCACACTCCATCTGCACGACGTTTTTGCCAGCCCCAACATCGAAATCAGCGATAACATCAAAATCGGCGATCCGACAGTCGATGAGATCGCTAAGTCCCTCGGGCGGCTTAAAGCTCCAGTGGCCCTTGCCAGCAAAGGTGCCAAAGTAGCCATCGGCTACGAGGTGGGGGCCGTCTGACGCTTGCAGCAGACCGCGCAGGCGGGCGAGGGCCACCTCATCGAGGACCGCGAAGTGCGGCAGGTAAACCAGCGAGTACTCGGACCAGCCCATCGCCGGGGTCACCAAGTCCATCGCCACGCTTTGTGCCCATAGGGTGCGGTAGAGCGCTCGGTGGTGCTGGATGAATTGGACGCCTTGGTCGTTAAAATCAAATGCATCGTCGCTTGGGCCGCTGTAGGCAATGGCCACATCGGCGCGCGGAATGGCCAGCGGCAGATGGTTAGCAATGCGGTCGATCTGGGCAATGGTCGCCGTTGCCGCGTCGAACCGCTCGGTCGGTTCGCCATCGAGTGCGGCGATATTGAGTCCGGGTGCTTCGTACGTCATGTACTCCGGCCGATACTGCCAAAACATGGCCCCGGCACCGCCCTCGATCAGGGTCAGCCAGATATAGAGAGCTGACTCTTGGCCCAAGGTCTTTTTCTCGGTCGGATGTAGCCCGCCGACGAAGCTGCCGTAGATCTCTTCGTTCCACCACCGATTGTTGCGACCCATGGCGCGACACCACTGGAAACCGTAGGCCTCGCAGGCGATGCTGTACGGCTCGTCGGTGGTCAGTCGGTTGGACGAGTGGTGCGAAAGGCCCCAACTGTCGATTTGCGGACTGACCGTCTCGTGGTGGGGCCCTGGGTACGAGCCTCCGTGTGAGCGCTGCTCATGCGTCCCATCGAGTCGGTCAATCAAGTCGGCCATCCAGCCTAAATGGTCGGCCATATTCTCGCGATGGAACTGCAAGTACAGCCTCATCTCTACCGGCGCGGCTTTGCTGCGCGGCGCATCGACGTCCTCCCACGAGCGGTAGCGGCGCA
>VXZF01000210.1 GCA_009845645.1 Gemmatimonadota bacterium
CGTCAGACCTTCCGCTCCTATCTCCGAGTGGCAAGCCGCCGCCGCAAGGGGACATGAAATGGCTAGTCACACTGTTAGTCACGTACCATTGGACGCGCTAGAGGTCCATCAAATGAGGGCTGAACTCATCAATTCTAAAGCCATATTAGATTCGCTGTTTTCAGGAGCACCGGTCGTCAGCCTGGCCTATCCATTTTCGCAAACCAATGCTGCCGTCGCCGAAGAGGCCCGTTTGATCTACCAGAGCGGTAGGGTCGGGCCACCTACGGACGGAAGTGCCGTGTATAACGATCCCGCTACGGCCGATTTGATGTCGTTGAAAGCGTTTTTTCCGTGTAGCACAGTTGCACAATGGCATAGCGCAGTCGAGCGTACAATCGCTGGCAACGGCTGGCTAGTTGAAGCATTACATCCGATTGACGAACCAGGCTTTTGTCGAGTAGCCACCGAGGATTTTGCCGATCACTTGCATTACTTATCACAGCAGCGACCAGCACTATGGGTTGCGCCGGTGAGAGACGTCGTTAAGCGAATTCAGCAGTGGCGCACTGTAGAATTACAAATAGAAAGCATCTCTAAAAAAGTGTATCAACTGCGTATTATAGGAATACACAGCTACCAGCCCAATTGGCAGGTAGCACTATACCTAAACGATCCTCATCTATGGAGGGTTGAAGAAGAAAATGGACGGATTGTACCTAGCAATATGGAGGAAGATGCTCTTGTCTTCTCCTGGCCTCAACATCGGGCGAATGACCTATTGTTCTTGCGACCTAAAGACCAGACCCACATAGCCCAATATAGTTGGGGCACATTGAAACATGCTATCCGCAAACAATTGGAGCATTGAGAGGGTGCCGTTAAGCCCTGCGCTGACTAACCGGCCACCATTTCCCCTTGGCGCGAGCGCTCCTGCAAGTCGTAGAGCGAGGAAATGGCGTCCTTGTACAGCGGGATGGGAAAGGTGCGGTCCTCAAAGCGCGCTGTATGCGCGAACCGACCGCGGACTAGACGCGCATTAGCCTCGGTCTTATACGTCATCTCGCCGGTGTAGATCGGAAACGCATCGGCGGCGCGGTAGCTTAGGATCAGGGTGCGCCGCGGCTTGTCGGAAACATTGGAGATGGAAGCATGGGGAGTCATCGCATGCATGAAGATGACCGTGCCCGCTGCGCCGGGAACCGGCACGGCTAGCGATTGATCAACCTCTTCGGTAACCCGGCCTTGAAAAAATCCGTCCGTGCTGTGCGACAGCAGATCACTCTGATGGCGGCGGGGGATGACTTGCAGACAGCCGTTTTCAACACTCGCGTCGTCGAGATAAAAGAGGATACTCACCGAGCCGCGATGGGTCAGCGGGTAGTAGGAAAGGTCTTGGTGCCACTCGACGGGCGAGCCAACGCCGGCCGGTTTCATATTGATCTTGCTGTAGTGAAAGACCAAGTCCGGGCCGAGCAGAGCCTCGACCGCGTCGAGGAGCCGCTCCGATTGGGCGAATTCCCGGAAGACCTCGTAGTGACTACAAGGCTCGTACAGACGGCGCACCTGCGTCCCGTCGGGAGGTTGATTAGGCTCCATCTCCATCCGGGTGACGTCGTGGTTGGTGAGCGTACTGCCGGCGCTGACGGCATCCATCTCGCGCAGGAAGGCCGCAACCTCCTCAGCGCTGAGGAAGCCGGGGACGGCGACGTAGCCTTCGGTGTGATAGTGATCGACTTGTGCGGTGGTCAACATGGGTAGGTTCCTCCTTACCATTTTTCGATAGCGCCCATCAGCATTTTCTGCTGGTCGGTACCCGTTGAGCGAACTTTCTGCGCGAAGGGGCCGTCAAAGGGCTCGCGGGATTTCATCCAGGCGGTCTGGTAGCACATCAGGCAGACGCGGCGGCGCACCGCCGAACGGTTGGCCGCGCCTCGGTGGTAGAGACAGCCATCGAACATCACCGCCTGACCCGGCCGGGCGAAAACCCACTTCTCCTCCGGGAAGCGCGGATGCCCCTCGGGCGGGCGGAAGGGAGCGCGGTGGCTGCCAGGGACGATGACAATGGCACCGTTGTCCTCGTCTAATTCGTCCAAGTAGTAACCGCAGTTGATCTGACCGGGCAGTGCGCCGTAGGGCGTACCGTCGGGATCAATGGGCCAAGGCACGTCGCGGTGCCAGTTCTGGTCCTCCTGCCCCGACTCAGTAATGCGGGCCGTGGCACTGTGGAGTTGGACGCAAGTGCCCAGAATGGCCTGCATCCTCTCCAGCACGGGCGGGTTGTCGAGCAGGAAGGCAAAGTCCTCGTCCTCTTCTAAGAGCTGGTGGATAAACTGCCTGCTATCCCCGCGCGCGCAAGCCGCATCGAGGGCCGTGCGTAGGATCTCAACCTGCGCCTCGGTGATGGCGTCTTCAACGACGAGGTAGCCCCACTTGCGAAAGAAGGCTACGTCCTCGGCGATTTCGAGCGTCAGCTTGGGATTGAGGTGCTGCGGGTAGGGCGGTTGCGCCATGTTTTTCGCAGAACTCCTGTGTGCATTGCAGTCGCCGGCTGGCAAAATACATATTGCGCGGCAAGGCTCTTGTCAACGAAACGACGGCGGCGCTTAGTTGACCCTGCGCTGGCCATGACGCTCATTACGGGGCACGAACTCGCGGTCTGGCGGTGCAAAATTGTACCGACAGACGCACACAACCTATTTACTACAAAGGAGCAATCCATGAGCTATCTAAATCCCCGCACCATCGCCATTGACACTCCAATGCCGCCGCCCGCTTGGGCACTAATGGAATGGGAACTAATTCGGGCACAAACTAGGGGATGCACGGAATTTTTCGCCAAGTACTTTGACGAACGGGGGTATTTAGAATGCATCCCGCGCTGGGGCGGCAACGATGGGCCGGACGACGCCATCGAGAACCTAGTCCACTGGCCCGTGCTCTACACACTGGGAGGTGGAGCCCATTTATACGATATGTGCCAGTTGGCTTGGGAGGGTCATCTCAAGCAATATACTGAGGCCAAAACCACGGAAGTGCCCTTTACTCGGGACGGGATGTACTATCGCGAATTTCCAGTGATGTTCGACTGGGTGCACAACGGGGAAGGGCTGACGACGTTCAACCTGCACGGGCTGATGAATCCACGCGAGCGCGCCTTTGAGCAGCGGGTGCGGCGCTACGCTGGATTTTACATGGGCGACGACCCGCAGGCACCCAACTACGACCCCGAACACAAAATCATCAGGAGCCTGTTCAACGGCAGCCGCGGGCCGCTGCTGCGCAAGGCCACGGCACTCGACTGGGCCGGCGATCCGCTCGACGAGGTGCAGGAGCGCTTTATCCCCTTGCACGGAGAGCGCAACTTCGAGGAGATGCTGGCCCACTTCAAAGACTACACGGATGTCGTCGGCGACCACCCGCAGAACATGGTGGCGACGGCCTTGGGGCTGAACGCGTACGCGCTGACGGGCGAGGACCAATACAAGGACTGGGTGCTCGAATACGTCGAAGCTTGGCGGCAGCGCACGCTCGCCAACGACGGGATTATCCCCACCAATATCGGACTCGACGGGACCATCGGCGGCGAGTGCGACGGCAAGTGGTACGGAGGGTGTTACGGCTGGGCCTTTACCGTCGAGGTGCCCCAGACTGGAGAAATGTCCAGCCGCAACACGCACGGGCTGGGGATTTCGGGCTTTGGCAACGCACTGTTACTGTCGGGCGAGCAGCAATTCGTCGATGTGTGGCGGCAGATGATCGACAAAATCAACGCCAACGGAAAAGAAATCGACGGGCAGATGATGTATCCGCACATGTACGGAGACGAGGGCTGGTACGAGTTCCAATCGGCAAAGTACGCGCACGGAGCACAAGAAGTGTACTACTGGTCAATGGATCGGGACGATCTGAACCGGCTAAACGCAGACAGCGGCTGGTTCGGCTTCTTGGAGGGACGAGACTCCACCTATCCAGAAGCGGCGTTACAGGCCGACTTTGCCCGCCTCCGCGCGCAAATGGAGAAGGTGCGCCGCGACCCAACGACGCCGGACACCCGGCTGTCGGACAATCCCAACCCATTCAATCCAGCCATTCCGGGCGGACTAACCCAACTCATGTTGGGCGGGCTGACGCCGCGCCACGGCTCGCCGCTGCACTGCCGAGTGCGCTACTTCGATCCGCAGGCCGGGCGGGCGGGAATGCCCGAGGGCGTAGGGGCGCTAGTGGAACGGCTCGGTGCCGACTCCATGACGTTGACGCTGGTAAACACAGACCCAGTGGCCGGGCGCGAAGTAATCGTGCAGGGCGGAGCCTATGCCGAACACCAGTTTACGAGCGTACGCGTGGAAGGAAAGGAAACCGCGATAGATGACTCGTCCTTTGCAGTGGAGCTAGCGCCGGGAGCAGGGGAGACGTTGGAAATCGGGATGCGGCGTTATGCCAATGGGCCGACGTTTGCGTTCCCGTGGGACCGGTAGTACTTGCAAGCTGGCCTTGCTTTCATCTATGTTCCTTATATGAAGCAAGGAGACATAGATGACACACATTCATACTGCCAAAATCGAGGATCCGGACTTTGCCGAAACCTATACGGCCTGCATCCAACAAAACGGCGATGGTTGGATAGGATGGATACGGGATGTTCCAGAGGTAAAGTGCGAAGAAACAACGAGAGAGGACCTGCTGAAAACCCTCGAAC
>VXZF01000414.1 GCA_009845645.1 Gemmatimonadota bacterium
ATGGAACTGTTGTTTGGCCTCATGGACAAGATATATGTCCTGACACATTGTATTTGGATTCTATAAAAAATGCGGGTAGTAGATTTTAACTGGTGTAATCTGACAAAGTGTCTATGCCTAGGAGGATTAGACGGATGGACGATATTCTAACCATAGCCCAAATCGAAGCGCAGTTTGCCTCAGAATGGGTTCTTGTCGAAGCCCCACAGACCAATGACGCCTTGGAAGTGCAAAGCGGCAAGGTCCGCTGGCACAGTAAAGATAGGGAAGAAGTCTATCGCCAAGCCGTGGTATTGCGCCTTAAACGGTTCGCCATCTTGTACACAGGAAAGATGCCCGAGGACACGGCGATCGTCCTATGAGCTTCCCCTTTGATCCACAACAGGGGTTGATCATTGTGTCGACAGAGTTATGGGGACCGAGCGGCAGTGCTATTCTCCGTCTGGCACTCGACACCGGAGCGACGGGTACGATGGTGAACACAGGAATGCTGGTTGCCCTCGGTTACGATCCGGCATTGATACCTGATCGCGTTCAAATAACTACAGGTAGTGGAGTCGAATTTGTGCCCCGCGTCTTACTCGACAGAATCATGGCTTTGGGGCAGGAATCTACCGAGTTTCCAGTACTAAGTCACACCTTGCCACCGAGCGCCGGCATTGATGGTCTTCTCGGACTTGACTTCTTTCGTGGACGGAACTTGACCATTGATTTTCGTTCAGGACAAGTGGCGCTAGCTTAACTCGGTATCGGAGCAAACGCGCCCTATCTCGATAACTTCCGCACGTACACGTAGTAAGGGGCGATAGTCCGCTCAATGCGGTCGTAGAATGAAGCGTAGAGCCGGTCGGGGCCAGCGGCGAGATCGATCTCAAAGCAAACGCTCGTCGCGGCAGGATCGACTTCCTGCTGGAGATTTTGGCCGCCGATGGTTAGCTGTGCCCAGCCGAGAGCGAGGGCGACTCCGCCCTCGTAAGCCGGAGCTTCTTTCGGTTGGATACCGGCTCGGTACCAGCCGCTGTCATCTCCTTCAATCCCCACAGTAAGCGCATAGCCGGTTTCCTCGGGCCAGCGCCGCAGCTCAATCTGGTAGCGGCCCGCCTCTTTGACATCAACGGCCCAAAAACCACTCGCGATCTGCCCGGCGCGGACTTGGCGCTGATTCCAGACGGCGCTGCACGCCTCATTGCGGATGTCGTGGGTGGTGAGTTTCGCGGGTTGGTCGTCCCCGCCGAGGGCTATTGGCTCGTCGCGGTCGAACTGTTCGGATATGAGTTCCCACCAAGCATCGTACGCAGCGCGCAGGTCGGCGACGACGTCGGGATGTGCAGCGGCGATGTCCTGCCGCTGTCCGGGATCTGTACCGAGATCGTAAAGTTCGCGGCCGTCGATGAGCCGCCACTTGCCCTTCATCACCGAGCTCTTGCGCCATTTGACCGGATCGGCCACGCGCTGGGTGTCGCAGACGTTGACGCGGTCGGCCCAGGCCGAATCGTCTGCGCCGTGCAGCAGCGGCACTAGGCTCTGGCCGTGGAAGGTGCGGCTAGCTGGGACATCGACGCCGCACAAGTCGAGCAGGGTCGGCATGAAATCTACGTAGCTGGTCAGTGCGTCGATGTCGCGGCCGCCGGCTATTTGCCCGTTGGGATAGCGGATGAGGAAGGGCACGCGATGACCGCCTTCGTACTGGGAGCCTTTTTTGCCGCGCATTCCAGCGTTGTAGCTGCCCGGTCCTTCTTGGGGAAACTGGTCGGCGTCTAGCTCGACTCCTGTGGCCGTGCCGTTGTCGGTCATAAAGATGAGGATGGTGTTGTCGGCGATACCCAATTCGTCGAGCGTGGCCTGTAACTGGCCGAAGTTTTCGTCGATATTGGTGATCATGCCGTAGAAGCGGGCGCGTTCTTCGTGCGGGGTGGAGTCGCGGTATTGCTCTACGTAGTGCGGCTCGACGTTGAGCGGTCCGTGCGGTGCATTGGTAGCGATGTAACAGAAGAAGGGGCCGTCGGCGTTTTCTTTGATAAAGCGTTGCCCCTCGCGGAAGAACACGTCCGTGCAGTAGCCCTCGTACGGGGTGGGGACGCCGTTTTTGAAATAGGTGTCGTCAAAGTAGTCGTTGCCCCAAGGGTCGCCCGTGTTGCCGATGCCGCCGCCAGCGTGGTAGATGGATTCGGCAAAGCCGCGCTCGTGTGGCCGGTAGGGCGGGCTGTCGCCGAGATGCCACTTGCCGAAGTGCCCGGTGCGGTAGCCAGCGCCGGCGAGTGCGTCCGCGAGGGTCCACTCGTCGGCGCGCAACAGCGAGCGGCCGCCGATGGTGTGCCAGACGCCGGCGCTGTTGCAGTAGTGGCCGGTGAGCAGGCCGGCGCGGGTGGGGGCGCAGGTGGAGCCGACGTGGTAGTCGGTGAAGCGCACGGCGTCTTGGTGGAAGCGGTCGAGGCAAGGCGTGCGGATCGCGCTGTTGCCGTGGCAGCCCAAGTCGCCGTAGCCTTGGTCGTCGGTGAGGACGAAGACGATGTTGGGGCGCGAGGTCATGGCCTATTGCTCCTGCTCGGCGCGCCAGGCTTCGTATTCGGCGCGAGCTTCTTCACTGAGCGGGTAGTACTTGCGCAGGTGCCCGCCCTCGGCCAGCTTCATGCGGCTGAAGTCCTCCCACTCGGCGTGTGCTTGGGCCTTTTCGGTTAGTTCGGGGGCGAGTTGGGCTGGGACGACGGTGGCACCGTCGTCGTCAGCGACGATGATGTCGCCGGGCATGACGAGGGTGTCGCCGCAGGCGATGGGTACGTTGACCGCGAAGGGAAAGATGTTGGTTTGGGTGTGAAAGTTGGGGGTCGTGCCACGCAGCCACAGCCCGATGTCGAGGTCTTCGAGAACATGGGGAAAGTCGCGGATGCAGCCGTCGATGACCGCGCCAATGCCGCCGCGCCCCATGAAGAAGGTGAGCATCATCTCGCCGAAGACGCCGCTGTGCATATCGCCGCGCGCATCGACGACGATGATGTCGCCGGGTTGGGTGTGGTACAGGGCGTGGCGGTGGAGTTGTTTTTCCGGATCGGCGTATTCATCGACCGAGTATTGGTCTTCGCGTTTGGGCATGAACTGCAAGGTCAGGGCTGGGCCGACGACGTGTTTGCCCGGGATGCGGGCGACTGGGCCTTGGATGTGGGGGTCGCGGATGCCCAAGCGGGCTAGCTCTCCGGCCGCGGTCGCGCTGGAAATAGGAGCGAGGGCATCGATGAGGTCTTTGGGAGGGCGTTGGATATCGTTAGTTTCGACCATGATATCTCCTGTTTGGTCAATGGGATTGATGGAGCACAAAGTTTATACTCTCTGGCGTTAGAGGCAAATCTTAAAACTAGGAGGAAGCACATGACAGTGGAAGATCGAGGCTCGGCCATTCGGGTCGAGCGCCTGACGGCCATTCCGGTGGGGGCCAAAGGCTACGTGAAGGTAGAGACGAATATGGGGGTGGTCGGTTGGGGTGAGATCAACAATATGGAGACCAAGGTCGCCTGCGCCTTGGCCGAGTCACTGGGCTCGCTCATCATCGGCGAAAACCCGACGCGGATCGAGCACCACTGGCAGCGGATGTTCCGCGCCCATCGCAACCTGCGCGGCGGTGGGCTGATGGTGCACGTGATTTCGGCTATTGACATGGCGTTGTGGGACATTGCCGGCAAGCTCTATCAGGTGCCAGTGTATCGCCTGTTGGGCGGCCCCTGCCGCGACAAGGTGTGGATGTATCCCAGCCCCAAGGCAATCAAGGTCGGTCCTGGGGGCGCGCAATATCACGCGGGGACGCCGGCTGAGGTGGCGGAGTTGGTGCAGCGGGTGGCCGACGCGCGCGCCAAGGTGGGGCCGGACGGGGCGGTGATGTTCGATGCGCACAGCATGTTGCCGCTGCCGCTAGTCAAGCAGTTTGCCGGTTATCTCAAGCCGGACGATTTGCTCTTTTTGGAAGAGGCGTGGGTGCCGGGCAACATCGAGGCTATGCACAAGCTGCGCGAGGCCGTGCCCGTGCCGTTGGCGACTGGTGAGCGCGACCGCACCATTTGGGAGGTACGCGAGATTTTGGAGGCCCAAGTAGTAGATATCCTGCAACCCGACTGCGGCCACGGCGGCGGCATCAGTCAGATGAAGAAGGTCGCCGCGCTGTGCGAGGCGCATCACGTGCCGATTGCCCCGCATTGCACCATGTCGTTTTTGGGCCTGACGGCGAGCTTACACGTGGCGGCCTCAGTGGCGTTTTTCCTCATCCACGAGGGCTACGATCACCAATTGCCCGAAGGCGTGGCGCACAAGACGTGGACCTTGGACGCGGAGGGGTACGCGTCGCTGCCCGAGGGGCCGGGATTGGGAGTGGAGATTGACGAGGAAAAGGCTATTGCCGTGGGGCAGGAGCGCGCGCGGCAGTTTAAGTGGCCGGATAATCGGCTGCGGGATGGGTCGGTGGCGGATTATTAAAAAGGAGCCTTTATCTGCCGAAGATATCGCAGATAAAGGCTCCACAACTTATAACGGGAATTGAGAAGCGGTTGAATTCCCGCGTTTTAATGGGGCGTAGGAGACTATTCTTCTACTACTTCCTCTTCTACTTCCTCTTCTAAAAATTCCCCTGGCACCACTACTATATCAAGGAATTGAATACCTTGGAGCAATAGATCTACGTCTTGCTG
>VXZF01000058.1 GCA_009845645.1 Gemmatimonadota bacterium
TTGACGGCATTGGCCGTGAAGTAGAAAAAGCTGTTGGGGTCGCCCGGGTCCTGCTGGCTCGACAACTCGACTTGCTGGTCCGAGCGCAGAGCGTGGAACAGGGTCAGTCCGATGGAAGAGCGCGGTCCGCGGACCCGCCAGCCGAGTTCGAAATTGACGATGTACTCGGGGTCGTAGGGACGGTTCTCCGCGGCCAAGTACGGATGCTGGTTGACCCCCCCAGAGCGGTAGCCGCGCGAGGCCGAAGCGTATAAGGTATGGCCCAAGCCCCAGTTGTAACTAAGGGCCGCTTTGCCACCGCCCAACCATTGATCGACAGCAAACGCAGTGCTAGTACTATCGGCCCCGTAATTCGCCGTCGTTCCCTCATAGGCTGTGTCGTTGCGGTCGAGTCGCGCATTGACTTCCAGCCGCAACTTTTCGCTCAAGTCCAGCCCGTATTGGCCGTAAAAAGCTAGATTGTCGATCTCGTAGCGCCCGTTCAGGTCCGTGGCGTCTCCGCCGAACAAATAGCCGGCGGCATTGTCTTCCTCTTCCAGCCGCTTCCAATAGGCTCCCACCACCAGTTCCTCCACCAAGAGCCGAGCCTCCTGGCTCACAACCGTGCGGTCGCGCACATTGCGGTCGAAAAAGTCATAGCTCCACCCTTCGACGTCCGGGTCGAATCCATGCTCTACTAGCCAGTACTCATCGTTGCCCCAATCGCCATCGTAGCTGTGTTCCAATTCGCTGCGCGAAAACGCGGTGATGGTCACCAGTTCAACACCGCTCGCGCCCAGCCCCCAAGTACTCTTGAGCGAGGCCCCAGTGGTCTGCTGACGGTCCTTGCCCGGCTTGTCGGAATAGGTCGTCAAGTCCTCGTTGTTGTCGGGCACCCAAGCGTCGTACCCATTGTCCATATCGGCCCAAAAGAAGGTGCCCAACACCTCGGGACCAGCCGCCGGGGTCCAACCTACCTTGGCGCGCAGCAACTGCTCGCGACGGCCGTTGGTATCGTCAGCATCGAGAAAGGCGTTGGAGCGAAAGCCGTTGGAACGGCCGTTCTCGTACCCCACGCGCAGCGCCAGATCGCTCCCGACCGGCAGATTCACCGCCCCGGAAAAACGCCCTAAACCATCGCTGCCCATCTCGGCGCTACCCATCCCGGCAAACTCCTGCTGGGGATCGGCCGAGCGCAAATTGATAAGCCCGGCCAAGGCATTGGGGCCAAAAATAGTTGACTGAGGGCCTTTGAAGACTTCGACCTGATCGACGTCAAAGAGCAACCCGGTCGTGCCCATGCCGCTCAAGTCGACGTCGTCCATGACGAATCCCACCGAAAAACTAGGCGGCCCTTCGCCGGCGTAATGGCTGCGCTCGCCAATGCCCCGGATCTGGAAATAGCGCGGTCGGGACGAGCCGCCAGCCCAATTCAAATTGGGCACCGCATGAGTCGCGTCCTGCAAGTGCCCAGCCCCACTGGCCCGGGAGCGATCCCCATCCACCACAGTAACGCTTGCGGCCAAGCGGTCGAGCTGCTGGCGCACTAAGCCGCCTTCCACTACCACCTCCGGCGCTTGCAAAATCGCGCGCTCCAAAGCCACGACTAGCGGCAAGACGACCGCTACCCGCGCACTTTGGTAGCCGATAAAGGAAATGTCGAGCGAATCGCCCAAGGCCGCCTCCACCTTGAAGCGGCCCTGAGCATCCGTAGTGGTAGCCCTGTTTCCAGCCTGCACATTGGCCCCTTCCAAGGGGCGGCCCGTGGCTACATCCAACACTTGGCCGGACACTTCCTCGGCCTGCGCCACAGACAGCGCCGACAGCGTCAATAAACCAGCCAGCAAACTAGCCACCGATAGTGAAATTCTCATAAATCTGCTCCCTCTTCTTGCATTGCGGAAGAACTCCGTCGAGGGGCATAAAAAAACCGCTCGCCCCAGATGGGCCAGCGGTGCGTACGCGATTCGTACGGCATCCGTTTCCCTACGCTGGCACGATCCAGTTCAGGTTCGAAGGGTCTCAATTCTCAGGCCCGCTGCCGGGCCACCCCCAACGGAAGCTATCTACTTAATGTCTTTACAATATAGGGCACGCCCTCACTCGGGGCAATGCGCGCCCTTGCGATCACTTTTTCCTGCTGTTCGCCCCGCAGGACTCCCGCACGATCAGCGACGATTTCAAAGTTATTTGCCGAGGCGTAGTCTGCCCCTCAAGCTGTTCCAGCATCAACTCCATCGCCGCCTCGGCAATCGCCTCATAGGGAGTTGCTAAGGTAGTCAGCGCCGGTATCACATACGCCGCCACATCGATATCGCCGCTACCCACCACAGCCACATCTTCGGGGACGCTAAGACCTAACTCCTCCAGTCCACGACAAACGCCCATGGCCGCATAATCATCCCGGCACACAAGAGCCGTAAACCGATAGCTGAGCCTTTTACCCTGCATATACCCCTCCATAGCATAGATGCCCAAGGCAGGTATGAATTCGTGCGGCAGGCCATGCTTTTGCATCGCCAGTAAGTATCCCCTGGCCTTGGCTGAAACCGGGCTGGCTGCATCCCAGTCCGGTCCGATAAACCCGATCCGCTCGTGACCCAACCGAATCAAATGCTCTGTGGCCTCGAAAAAATCTGCTGCATTGTCCAACACGACCCCGCTCAGGTTTGGAGTCGGATAGTGAAACGTCACCACCGGCACTCGTCCCTGTATGGTGTTGACTATGCGCTCGGACTCTTCTTCGTCGCCTCGCGTATGAATCAAGAGTCCGTCTATGCTTCGGGAAAGCAAATGATTGATCTGCATGGCCTGATCGTCCATTGGAGCCAGAGGCGTCCGGTGAGCGGCCATGCTAATCACGACCTGATACTGCTCCTCGTAAGCTGCTCGCAGAATATGATCGGTCTGGCGGCCAAATGTCTCCCGAGAAATCTGGTAGGTCAGCAGACCCAAAGTACCCGTCCTTTCCGTTACAATCCTCTGCGTCATCAAACTGACATACTCCTTCTTTATTTTGGCCCATTTAAAAACTCCTTTACAGATCGGTCAACTTGCTGCAAGCGTACTCACCAACACCTTCCAGGTTCTGCCACAGACCTCTAAACTTCACACGTTTGCATTTAGATCGGCAAATGTACCCTCCCTCCCGCGACACTGTCAAGTCATGCACTGTTCCAATTATTTTCTACTTTTCGCCCCGCAGGATTCCCGTACGATCAGAGGCGATCTCACGGTTATCTGCCGAGGCGTCTCCTCCCCCTCAAGCTGCTCCAGCATCAACTCCATCGCCGCCTTAGCAATCTTCTCGAAGGGGATTGCCAAGGTGGTCAGGGCCGGTGTCGTATACTTCGCCACATCCAGATTGCCATTTCCTATCACAGCCACATCGTCGGGTACGCGGAAACCTGCTTCCCATAGCCCTCGACAAGCGATTAGAGCCGTGTAATCTTCCCGGCACACAAGGGCCGTAAACCTGTCGACGAGCCTTTTCCCCAAGCGATACGTCGGTTTTTTAGGAAAAGTTTTGCCAGATATGCGTTTGGGGGTCAGGCCGTGCTTTTGCATCGCCAGCAAATACCCCTTGGCCTTGGCAGAACCCACGGCGCTCTTATTCCAGTCCGCTCCGATAAACCCGATCCGCTCGTGACCCAACCGAATCAAATGCTCTGTGGCCTCGTAATAATTAGCCATAGCATCCTCCACAACCCCACTCAGGTTTTGAGTTGGGTAGGGAAAAGTCACCACCGGCACTCGTCCCCGCACGGTATCCCAAATGCGCTCGGACTCTTCTTCGTCGCCCCGCGTATGAATAAACAGCCCATCTATGCCCCGAGAAAGCAACTGCTTGATCTGCCGAATTTGGTCTTCCGGTGTAGATGTACTACGAAGATCATGGGGAGGAGTCATGGTGGCTATTAGGACCTGATATCCCTGCTCATCAGCCGCTCGCAGAACTTGATCGGCTTGATAGGCATACAGCTCCTGGAACATCCGGTAGGTCTGCAAACCCAAAGTACCCGTCCTCCCCGTCACAAACCCCTGTGCCATCAAATTGGGACTGTAGTCCAACTCGTCGGCTTTTTGTTGCACCCGTTTTCGGGTCTTCTCAGCTACCAATGCCGACACCTTCCGATCCTCAGATAGCGCCCGCGAGACGGTTGAATGCGAAATCTTTAACTCCCGTGCAATGTCTTTGATGGTAGCTTGCTTTTTTTTCATCATCTGATCCTATCGCCAATTAAGGTATATGAGGCAGCCACTTCGTCGGCAGGCCGGCGAGGCGGCGCTCTTCACTCGGATAATACACACTTATCACCTTAGTTGGCAAAAAAAGGTGATTTGCGGAAAAAATCCGTCAAGGGCGCATAAAAAAACCGCTCGCCCCAGATGGGCCAGCGGTGCGTACGCGGTGCGTACGGCATCCGTTTCCCTACGCTGGCACGATCCAGTTCAGGTTCGAAGGGTCTCTATTCTCAGGCCCGCTACCGGACCACCCCCAACGGAAGCTATATACTAATCTTTTTACCAATATAGGCCGGGCCCTCACTCAGGGCAATGCGCGTCCATCGCCTCAGCATCATCGATAACACTGTCAAGGCACAGAGATCACAGCCACCTAAAACACGTACTTCAGGATGCCGGCCACCACGTGAGACCTGTTGTCTTCCCCTTTAACGTACGTTCTGTA
>VXZF01000609.1 GCA_009845645.1 Gemmatimonadota bacterium
GGTTTATCAAGGGAGCAGCTTTGCAATAACGCGCAAGCTATCAGAAGACTTCGATACTTGGACCGTGGAGAAGATTCGCACCCACCAGGCCTGGATGGCAAAACAAGCTACCGGCATCTGGCGAATCGGCTAGCTCGTCGCCGTGTAGGCTTTCCTTTATTGATCCGGGTCGGCCGGGGTGTTGGGGTTGTTCAAGCGCTCTTGGTCGGCGTAGGGATAGAAATCGCGATTGCGTTCAAACATATCGGCCGAGGGGCCAGGTTGCCCCAAGCGCCGGCTGTCTTCCCAGCTAGTGCCGTGGAGAAAAAGTTCCGCCCGCCGCTGACGAAAAATTTCGTCTAACACGGCCGTGGTCGACTGCGGGCCGCTGTACGGCGGCAGCGACGCCCCAATGCCATAGGGATCGTCGGCCGGCGTTTTGGTGCGCACGGCGTCGATTTCAGCGATGGCCGCGTCAATGTTGCCCAACATGGCGTGGGCCTCGGCGCGCGTCAGGGCCATTTCCCCGGGGAGATAGGCCGGAATAGGCGACGTGGCCGAGTGCCAAAAACCGGCCAAATTCTCAATGGGAAAGTCGTTGGGATTGCTGGTCCGTTCACTCGGCGCGGTGTAAAAGGCCAGCCGCGCGTCGCCGCTTTCTGTACTGCTCAGACCAAAGTGGTCGCGTGGAGCATAGTCGTCTGCCACGACGACCTGCGTGTACAGGGGATTCTCGTTTTCCGCGTCGTACGTATAGACCGATGTCGCTGCTGGATCGACGGCATCGGCGGCGTCGAGCGCCGCTTGATAATTGCAGGTAAATAAGTGGTAGCGCGCTCGATAGGCGCGTATGGTGTTGATCAGATCAAAACCCGCGCCCAATATGTCCGCATTGAATTCGTCGGATGGCGTCGTGGAAGTGGCGGTTTCGAGGGCACGGTCCAACGAGCGAATTGCTGTGGCGAAAAGCTCTTCACGCGGCCTAAACGGTGCCTGTCCATCGGCCTGCACGTCTAGGGGCGCGTTGGCAAAAGCCTGCGCGACGAACCCCAAGCATTTGGCTTTGTACAGGTGCGCCAGTGCCACAATGCCGCTGCGCGTTCCCTCAGCCAGCGGCACCTCGGGCGCGTTGGCAATCAAGTCGTTGGCCATGCCTATGATGCGGTAGGAGTTAGACCAGATACTATGCACGCCGCTGTTAGCCCCCGTCAGGGAGCCAAGGCCGTCTTCTAGTTCGATAAGATTGGAAAACGTGGTATTGGCTGCTAGCTCGCGGCTGGTGATGGCCGGATGGCGCACGTACGCATCGACGTTGTTGCTGGCGTAGCTGCGCTGCATACCAATGGCCAGCGCTTTGATGCCGTCGCTGGTGGTCAACACCTGCTCTTCGAACGCTTGGTTGGGATTGGCTACGTTCAAATCGCAACCCCAAAGCAGCCCACCGACTATAATCAGTACGCAAAAAGTCGCTTTCATGGTCTTGCTTGTCCTCGGTTGCTCAGTAGTGCAGGCTGAGGCGCATGGAGAAACTGCGCGGAATGGGCACTTCGACAAAGTCAAAGCCGCGCACGGCCGTGCGCTGGCCCGCAACATTGGTTTCTGGGTCGTAGCCGCTGTAGCTGTCGAGGGAAAACAAATTGCGCCCCACCAAGCTCAACTGAACGCTGCTGGTGCCCAAAAACGAGGGCTGCCAGCGATACGACGCAGATAACTCGCGCAACTTTACAAAGGAGCCGTCTTCGATCCAGTGTTCAAAGATGCGGAAGACGCGCGCATTGTAACCGGCCGGCAGTTCGCCGTTTAATTCGCGTTCGTAGTCTGTCAACACGCCAAACGAACCGAGGGCGGCCAAGCGCCGCGTAAAGTTAAACACATCGCCCCCTACGACCGCGTCCAATTGGGCGCGCACCGACCAGCGCCGCCCCACGGCGAACTCGTTGATCCAGGAAGCGGTAAAATCCGGGTTCGGATCGCCGATGATTTTGCGCTCAGCCGCTCGCATGGGCAGGCCGTCTTCGTCGAGGGCGATGTGGCCATTGGCATCGCGGGCGAAGGCCGTGCTAAAAAACACGCCGAGGGGGTTGCCGTTGATGGCCGAGACTTGCGAAAACGAATTGGGAAGGATCAAACGCCCGCCTTCGATGCCATCGACGCGGTTTTTGTTGGTCGCATACGTCAGGGTCGATTCCCAGCGGAGATGGGAATGCACTAGCGGAATGGTGCGCACGAGCAACTCCCAACCCTTGTTGCTCATGGTACCGACATTTTGCAAAATCCGCGCATGGCCGGTGGATGGGGACAACGTGCGCATCAACAATAAGTCGTCGATATGTTGATCGTAATACGTGAGTTCCACGCCGAGGCGGTTGGACCAAAAACCAACATCCGCGCCGACTTCAATTTCTCGCTGGCGCTCGGGTTTGATCGCCCCGCCGAGTTGGGTGCTGGGGACTAGGCCGGGCCGGCCGTTGTACGAGGAGGTATTGTAATTGGTAAAGCGGTCAAACGGGCCAATGGCAGTTTGACCGCCGGACGTGCCGATGGAAGCGCGTAGCTTGAAGTCGGCAAACACGGCGTCTAGGGCGCTCTTTTGCCAGAAGCCTGCCTTTGAAATGAGATAGGCCGCGCCGGCCTTGGGATAAAATTGCCAGCGCTGGTCTTTGCCATAGACCGAAGAGGCATCGACGCGGGCCGCGCCGGTGAGAAACAGTTGATCGGAAAACGCCACAGTTTGCTGCACAAAGCCGCCGTACAGGGCCTTCTCGCTCCTGAATTCGCTGGCCACGACGGTCGCCCCGCTCGACACAGTTTGGGCGACTGGACTTAGGTCCTTGCCCTCCGCGCTAAAGGTTGCCCCCTTTTCATATTGCAGGGTGCCGCCGACGAGCAGGGTCGATTGCACGTGGGGTGCTACGTCCTGCTGGTAGCGGACGTGGAGGTCGTTGTTGAGTTGGAGAAAGTCGAAGGTGGCGCGGCGTGCAAAGCCGTTGGCCAAGCCCGGCGCGGAGGTCCCGGCCGGGATAAATGCAAGGGCCGTTTGATCGTAGGTGTCAAGTCCCAATGTATAGTCGATGCTCAAGCGAGATAGCGGGGCGAGATCGAGTCGGGCATAGCCTATGTAGCGAGAGACTTCTTGCGTAAAATCATAGCGGTCAATGACCTCTAATGGGTTGGCGAGAACGCCTTGGTTGGGGTACGCGCCGGTTGTGGGATCGGGCGTGGGGTCGTAGGTATTGGGGCCGAAAATAAAACCCGTCAGTGATCCGTAGTTTGAGTTTAAGCCGCCGTTGGGAATGTCGTTGCTGTTGCTAAATGAGAAATGGCCGCCCACGGACAATGTGGCCCAAGGCGACAATTCCTGATCGATGCGCGTGCGCCCCCCCATGCGCTGAAACGAGCTATTGGCAACCACGCCTTGATCTGCTAGGTAGGATCCCGAGGCAAAGTAGCGGGTGCGGCCGGCCCCGCCCAATACCGAGACGTAGTGCTCGGTGCCGGCGGCGCGGCGAAAAATGAAGTCTTGGTGATCGAAGCGCTGCACGTCCGAGCCGTCGGGGTTTTTGTCGCCGTTGTTGTCAACAGGTGCCTTGTTGACCGCCAGCGTTTTACGCACTTGGGCGGTTGAAAAACGAGAAGTGTAGGTGATCTGCGGCTTGCCCAACGCGCCGCGCTTGGTAAAGATCTGCACGACGCCATTGTTGGCACGCGAGCCGTACAGGGCAGCGGCCGCCGCGCCTTTGACGACCTCGATCCGCTCTACGTCGTTGGGGTTGAGATCACCGAGGCGGTTTTGCGCTCCGCCGCCGAGGCGAATGAGTTCGGGCGAGTTGTTGTTGACAACGACGCCGTCCACCACGTAGAGCGGGTCGGCGTCGCCCAGCACTGTACTCGTGCCGCGCAAGCGGACGGTCGCGCCGCCGGCCGGATTGCCCGAATTTTGCTGCACGAGCGCACCGGCCAATTTGCCGGTTAGGGCTTTGTCGAGGGCCGAGGTGCCGGTCGTTGCCAACTGCCGGGCGCTGACAGTGGAAATGGCATGGCCTAGTTGCTTTCTGCTGGCGGCCGCGGAAAGACCGGTGACGACGATTTCATCCAATTGCAAGGCATCCACGGCAAGCTGAAAAACAACGTTTGCCGGGTCGTCGTTTTGGCGAATGGCGCGTTGCGCGGATTGGTACCCCACAAACCGCGCTTCGAGCAGAGTTTCCGCGGCTGGCAGCGGCAGGACGAGGGCGAACTGACCGTCGGCATCAGCGATGGTGCCGATGGTTGTCCCAACGACGCCAATGCTGGCACCCGGCAGCGGCTCGCCGCGTTCATCGGTGACCGCACCTGTAATGGTGAGTTGGGCAAAAGCCGTTGCGGGAATGCCCAACCAGAGAAGAACTGCGAATAAGCGCACGGTAGAGAAGCTTACTTCTTATCCTCGTCCACAACCTTGAAGTCCGCATCGACTGCGTCCGCGTCGCCGCCCTCTTGTGGCTGACTGGCGGCACCTTCCGGCGCTGGCTCGCCTTGGGCCTGTTGGGCTTGGGCATCCTTGTACATTTCCTCGGCCAGCTTGTGCGACGCCTGTTGCAGCGCGGTCATGGCCTGTGAGATGGCCTCGTCGTCCTTGCCTTCGAGCGCTTGCTTGCGCGCGGTGACTCCGTCCTCAACGCCTTTCTTGTCGGCGTCTGCTAGCTTGTCG
>VXZF01000111.1 GCA_009845645.1 Gemmatimonadota bacterium
GGCTGATCGCCGAAGTGGCCGAGGGCCATGGCCGCGGCCGCTTGGGTATAGGTCTTGGCATCGACGAGGGGAAAATCGTAGAACGGGCTGCGCTGGCTCTGGAAAATGTACAGCAGCCGCAGCGCAAAGGCCGCGCCCCAGACGAGCGCGAGTTTTCCCACCGCCCTAGATACCCAAGCCAGCGTACACCGTGATAAAGCCCTCAGTCACAGTGCGGGTTTTGATGTCTGGATCTTCAAAGTCGCGCGCGTCGAATTTCAGGCCGACCTGCGTGGTCAACACGTAGCCCTGGTATTCGGCCACATTGGTAACTTGGCTCGCCGTGATGAAGGACTGGAAGTTGTTGATCTCGGCCTCCAGATCCCGAAACAGCACGTATTCGACGCCGGTTGCTAGGGTCGTGCGACGCATCACAGGCAGCTCTACTACCACGCCGAAAATCTCGGTCAGCTCTTCGCGGTCGTCCTTGGTGAACAGGTCGTAGGTCTGGCGGCGGTATTCGCTTTTCCATCTCGGCAGCACCCGCAGGCGCGACAACTCGACGAGATAATCGGCCTTGTTGATGACGCCAAAGAAAAATTCCTCCTCGTCCAAGCCGAACTGGGTGCGCGCCGTTTGGCCAAGGCGCTGATGCCACAGGTCGTATTTGAGCGAATTTTTAATCGTCAAATCCTCTAGTGGCTCATAGGTGTGGCCGATGTACAGCGAATTGTTGAGCGCGTCGCGCCCCAACAGCGGGTCCAGCACCTCTACGTTGCGGGAGTCGCGCAGGGTATTGCGATTGTCCCACTGGATTAGGTTGTCTGGAATGTCGTCCTCCACGCTTTTGAGCACCTCCATGACCTTGAGCCGCCCCCAATTCGGATGATTTACATCTACGGTTAGCACGCCATACGTGGCGCGGTTGCGCTGGTCGGAGGTAATCCGCTCCTCGCGCAGATGCCCAACGGTTGCGCGGATTTCCGGGGTGAGATTGACGCCAGCGTACACGTTGAAGCCACTGCGGTCGCGCTTGTAAGGGAAGTCCGGCTCGTTGTCGTTTTCAAAGCGATCGATCCAGCCGTTGTTGTTGGCGTCAATGCCGTAGAGAAATTCGGGCCGATCTACGTGTTGGCGGAGAAAAGGCTCCTCGTAGTCGGGAATCAGATTGATAACGCGGCCGTTGTCGTTTTGGTTGAAATCGGGAATGAAATCGTTGTTCTCGTCCCAACCTGGAAAGACCGCGCGATCTACCGACAGGGCATCGTTGCGGCCCCAATCCGGAGTGCGATCTTGATCGTCGTTGTCCTCGACGAATTCCACCAAGAACCGCTCGTTGCTGCCCGGGTTGTGGTCGGCAAAATAGCCGGAGTTGTAATCGATGAAGCCGTCCTGCTCGCTGATGTACGTCGAAGTGGCGTAATCCGGGTCCATGTGAAATGCCTCGACAAAAAAGAAATACGGAGAGGCGCGCTTCCACAGGTTGAGCATGAAGGCGTCCGCCGAGGGCTTCGCGGACGTACCCGACGAGGTGCTGTGATCGGTATTGCCCTGGTCGGCACTCGGATAGGGATACTTGCGATACGTGCGGCTGTTGTCCCACTCGCCGTACAAGTGAAAGCCCTTGACATCTTCCAACGCGAGCGTAAACCCAAATATCTGCGTCGCCGTAGGCAGGCCGTACTCAAACGAGACGACCCGCAGATTGGTGTTGTCCTTGACGTTGCCCGTGGCCCGCGCGACTAATAGGAAAATGGGATCGTTGCTGCGGCCGGTTTGGCGGTTGGACGTGGCCTGCACTTTGTAGTCGTTGCCCAGCACCAAGTCGAACTGGACCTTGCGAATCTGCGATTTGTCCTGTGACGCGACTAACAAAAAATCCGCGCTGTTAAAATCGTAGCGCAGGCGGATTTGCTCGTTGCCGTCGGCCGAGATAAAGCCCTCCTGCGGGAAGCCGCCTTCAACGACTGGTTCAAACCCAATTTCCTTGCCGCGATCCACGCTGCCGTCCAAATAGGTAATGATGATGTCCGAGCCAGCGCTGAAAAACGCCGCACCGCCCTCGCCATCGGCCGGCGAGTCGTCGCTGAGCAAAATTTCAATCCAAGAGATGGCTTCGTTCTTCTGATCCACGGTTAGTTCGCCCGTGAGGGGATTGCCGCCAAAGCCGTCGGTGAGCGTATTCGACTGGTGGGCATTGACGAAGTTGAATCCCAGCGTGGTAAAATCCCCCACCTGAACGGTGGTGCGTCCCCCCATCAGCGAGGTGTTGTTGGTGCGGTTGATGCCCTCGACATTCGTGCCTGAGCCGCCCGATTCGCTCAGCCGCGAATACAGGAAGGTGAGCAAGTATTTGTCCGTGGCTAAGTCGAACTGGACCCCGTCGAAATCGGGCTTGGAAAAGGTCATCGGCGTCAGCGTCGTGCGGATGCCGTTGCCAATGGTAATGGCGTAGTGGTATTCGCCGATGGAGTCCGAAGCGATCAGCAGGCTGTTAAACCAAGTGCCAAAGCGGGAATCCTTGAACAGTTCGTTGCCGCGCTGCAAGGGCTGGCTCTGACTATTGTTGTAAATGAGCCAACCGCGATTGACGAAATTGCCGAAGAAGTCGTAGAAGTAGCTGCCTTCCAACGCCACATCGACGTAGCGCTGGTACTGCGTGCGGGCGTAATTGGAATACTCCCACTGTCGCCAGCGGTACTCGTTGAAAAGTTCTTGCGGGATGTACCATTTTTTTACGGCCGGGTCTATCGCATCAAAAAGAACGCCTGAACCCTGTGGCTCAAACGTGGTCCTGCCGCCGCGCTGGACGCCCAACCGACTGCCGTAGTCTTGGGCACTGGCCGCGCCGGCTAGGAGGCAAAACAAGGATGCAAGAAAAAAAGGCGATCTCATACCGGGCTCCTTGAAAAAAATAAGGCGATGGGCTTGGCTAGCCCATCGCCTGTAAATCTAAACCGAATGCCGGGTCGAGCCAGCAGGATCTAGCGGTTGAACTCGGTTTTGATGCGACCCCACGTGCTGGACTCAACCGAGGTGGCGGGAGCGGCACCCCAGTCGATGGCGTCGTCGAGCTCGCTCATGACCATGTCGTTGTCTGCGCGGCAGCAGCCATTGGGCGATACCGACCAGAAACCCTGATAGTCTTCGAGAACGGCTCCGCCTTCAATGTCGAAGTCGCCGAAGGTCCAGCTAATGGCGATGATCTGGCCTTCTTCGAGGTCGGTCTCTTCAGCAGCATCCCGGTCGCCATCGTCGGGAATGAAGTCAAAGGGCCGGATCCAAGCCTCGTAGAAATACGTGCTCTCGCCAAACTCTTCTCCCGAAAAAGTGTACGCGAACTTCCAAGCATCGTTGTTGTCGGGATCGGTGACCCAATCAAACGGGGGATTGTAACCGCCCCACGCACCAGCCGTCGGCGGCATGGACCAGTTGTATCCCACCTTGAGGATACCGCCTTCTTGGCCGGGGGCATAGCCGCCGCCGCCCTCGACCTCGGGGTGACTCGGCGACACATAGACTTCCCAAGCGTCGTCTGACCACCAAGCATTAGGCTCTTCAGCGTCGCGAGTGTGGACGTTGTCGAAGACCTCGGCCATAAAATAGAGCAGGTTGGTATTGTCGTTCCAACCGACAATCTGCCGCACGCTCAGGTCGCTTACGTCGATCTCACCGCGCGCCTTGCTGTACACCGAGTCCGAGTACTTGTCGTTGCCGACTTCGTAGGGGATCTGAGGCACGGCGGCCCAATCGGCGTGATTGCCGTCGATGACTGGTATGTTTTCATCTGGGAACTGCACGGCGAACAGAAGTTCGCCAGGCGGAAAGTGAGCCAGAGCCGGTAGCGCAACCACCGCGGCGAGTAAGGCACTTACTAACGTTTTGCGCATCTCCATCTCCTTGGAAATTGGCGTGATAGTGACGGGTTTTTAGAATCACGCCTCAAGGTAATCCCAACAACATTTAAAGTCAAGCACCTTTTTTATTCTACTATCGCGCTCATTGTCTCCGTTGTATAAGTCTATAACTTTCTGTTATTAAATAACTTACTGCTTACCTTCCAATGCCTGACGAATGCGCTCGGCTTCGCGGTGCGCTGGGTCGAGACGCAGCAAGGTCGTCCAAGCAGCGGCCATTTCCGCCAAGCGCTGTTGGCGGCGGTACAGCTCGCCTAAGCGGTAATACGCCTTAGCGGATTCGGCGTCTAGCGCCACGAGCGCGGTGTATTGCCGGATGGCGTCTTCTGTGCGACCGACGCGCTCGTAGGCGCGGCCCAAATTGTAGTAAGCTCTCAGATGGTGCGGGGCCAAATCTAGCACCATACCATAGTGCTTTATGGCTTCCTCGTAGCGACCGGCTTTCTGGTAGGTCAGGCCGAGATTGAAATGCGTTTCAACGTGGGTAGGATTCAAAGCTAGCGCGGTCTTAAAAGACGCGATAGCCTCCTCGTAGCGCCGCGCTGCACTGTGCAGTATTCCGAGATTGAAATGCGCTCGCAGCCGAGCCGGCTGGATGGCCACGGCCCGCTGGTAGTGGTGGAAAGCGCGGGCGTATTGTCCCTGCTGATAGTAGGCAAAGGCGAGATTGTCGTGGGCACGAGCGTTGTGTGGATAGCGCGCTAAGACTGCGGCAAACAAGCGGGCGTCGCTGTGCCAATCTCGGTTGCGGACAATGGTGCGCG
>VXZF01000070.1 GCA_009845645.1 Gemmatimonadota bacterium
TGGCCTCGGCGACCGTATCTACCGGCATTGGACTCTCGTTGTCCAAGTCGCGCAGTCCGTCGATGACCTCGCCGTCGATTAAGCCAATGACTCGATAGGAGCGTCCCATCAGCCATATCTGGGCCGTGCCCACATCCTCCGGGCCAATGTCCAAGATCTCCCCCATAGCCGCCGGCAGGACGCACACATCGCGCTCGCCATCCGCAAACCAACGGCTCTCCGCTCCCACCAACAACTCTTCCAGCCCCATTAGCGCGCCCTCGCCCGAAGTTACTCCAAGGAGAGCCGAGGCAAAGCTCTTCTTCTGCGCCTGTTTATGTTCAATGTCGATATAGGCCCGCTCGCCAATGACCTTGGAGGTAATCCACGACCTCGGCAGCACCTGCGCTTGGTCGCCAAACGCGCTCTCCGCGTAGTCGAGCACCGATAGCTGCAAGCCCTTCCAGCCTCGGTCGCGCAGCAGGGCACCTTCGTAGCTAGGTTCATTCGGGCGGGGGATCTGATAGAACTTGAGATAGCTCTGCACTGAGGTGAAGGCCTGGGCCGTAAAAGTCAAAAGCGTCAGCGTGATGACCGTCAGCGCAGTGCGCAGCTTGCGCTTGCGGAGGTTGGAAATCCCCAACGACGCGGCCGCGGCCGTGGCGCTGAGGCGACCGATGTCCGCTTCGTGGACGCCAGCGGCGGCCCGCTTGCGCTGGCCGACGGCCCGGGTAAAGCGACCCAGAATCATCATCAGGGCCGTGCCGCCGATGGCGAAGATGACGAAAGCCAAAAAGATGATGTACGGCGACGAACTCAGCTTGAAAGCCGGGTGGATAAAGCGCATGATGAGAAAGATCGCCAAAAAGAAAAACGCTGCGCCTGCCACTTGACGACGGATATCGGCAAAGCCGAAAAACAGCCGCTCGCAGCAAAACGAAAACGGCAGTAGCAGCGCAAAGTAGAAGATCACCCCATAGACCGTGTCATCCGCAGTCGATTTGATGTCTGGATAGCCTCGCCCTTCGAGGCCCCACGCCTTGCGCGTGGCCCGCTTAAACTCGCTGTAGCGCTGCGCCTGCAAGTGCTCTTCGGCCTCTAACAGGGCCAAGCGCGCCTCTTCGTGCAGGCGCATGAACTTGTCGTTGCGCACTCCGTAGCGCGCCAACTGCTTGATCCGCACGTCGTCGAGAACCCACATGTCGCACGCGGCCGCATACCCAGGACGCAGCACCACGCCTTGATCCACGAGATAGCCGCGCCCGAGCGCCTGCTTCATCGTCGCCTCATCCACGTCGGCTGGGCGCACCGGCTCAGCTACCCATGCGGCGGGCGCGCCGCTCAGCAGGTAGCGCACGCCGAAGAGGCTCGTGCTCATCAGGGCTTTGACCCGAGTACCGGGCTGGGCGTACACCACCGAGGCGAGCGTTACCTTGCCTTCTTCATTGCTCTGCCTTTCGACAAAGTCGGCTCCCCACGACTGCGGCACGCCGTCGCGCTCGTCGAGTACGGTCACGTGGTCCAAAACCGACAAGTAGCGCGAGTCAACCGTCTCGAACAAACTCAGCGCCCGGCACTTAAAGAGCACTTGCAGCATCTCGTTTTCCCACCAGCCCCACGGATGCTCGGTCGGGTACGTCTCATCGCCCTCTTGGCCCATGTCCGGTGCCGAGATGATTTCGCCGTAGGAATCAAGTTCATACGCGCGGATCGCGTTGCTCAGCCGATTCCGCATGATGTCAAAGCGGAAGCGGCCCGCGTCGTCGGCTTCTTGCGCGATCAAGGTGCGCACCCCGCCGACCGAGTTCGGGCCGAGCTGCTGATAGGTCACTAGCGCTTGCGGCACTGGCTTTTTGGGCACGGCAAAATTGACATCGCGGTCGAACCAGTAGATCGCGCCCGCCAAGCTGTGGCCGTAGTCTTCCAGCTCCAACTTGGTCGGCTTGAGCAACTCGGCGTCGCGGCCAGCCCACGCCAACATGGCCGCAAGTGTTTGGATCTGCCGAGTGAGGTTTTGCGCATCCACCGCCTCCGGCAAATCGAGCGGCGTGTCGATCCGCTCGCGCGCGTCGTTGGCCGTGGCGAGGGCGAGGGCCTTCTGGCCAACGAAGGCCGCAGCCTCGCTGGCAAAGGCAAGCGGGATGGACATGAAGTTTTTCCACGTGCGCTTAGGTGGGGCGATACCCTCGTAGTGGCGCGTGGTGTCGCCAAAGGTCTCTTCGACCGCGAGGCTCAACCGCTTGGAATAGGGCGTCAACATGTATTTGATGTAGTTGTCAGTGCGCCACTTGGGATTGTAGAAGGTACCCATGCCAAAGCTGGCCGTGCGGTCGGCGTGGCTCGAGAGATCCAGCGATAACATCAGGTCGAAGTCGATGCGCTCGTCCTCGCTCATGCGCTCGCGGAAATAGTCGCTACGGCGGCTGTGCCGGTAGAGAAAATCATTGATCCCAGACAGGCCCTCAAAGTGTCCGGAGGTCGCCAAAAAGAGCACCGAGTAGTGCGGGCGATATTCTTTGAGTAGTTCCACTAGCTGGAGCAAGGCGACAATTCCAGCCGAGTTCTCCGCTCCCGGGGCAAGGGCCGGCACGACCGAGATGGCGTCGTAATAGGCCTGGATGACGATGGTTTGGTCCTGCCACGCCTGCGGCTTTTCCCGGCTCTTGGCAGGCAACATCTCTGGCGATCCGGGCAGGTAGCCATACACGTTGTGCGCTTCCACCCCTTCCCAATCCATCCGCGCATTCAGGTGGACGGCAACCGGCCCGTCTTGCAGACGCGCCAACAAATCGAGCGCATCTTGTCGCTCTAACCAAAATCGCGGGATGTCAACCGGCACCTTGAGGAACTTGTCCGCGGCCTGCTCGCGGTTGACGCCGCCATTGTCAAAGAAGACGATGGCCTTGGCTCCCAGCGATGCGGCGTGGAGGTAGTTTTGACCGCAGGCAAAGTCCAAAAGCACGATGCTGCCCTGCACGGGCTGGCCGTCCAATGCTTCGAGCTCGCCTTGGCCTCCGTAGATCAGAGGGCCGCGCACGCCGTCCGACCCCAGCGAGGGCGTGCGCACCCCATTGGGCCACAAGCTGTAGAGCCGTTTACTGTCGCCGCCTTGCACCACCAACTCGCCGCCGCGATCTATGGGTACGGCCACCTTAAATGCCTCGCTCTGCACGTCCTCCAGCCCCAACGCCTCAAACCGCTCGCGCACGTAGTCGCGGGCCTGCCGCTCCCCCGCATAACCCGGCACCCGCGAGCCGAAGCCAGCAAAGTGCGCGATCTCGGCGGCAATGTCCGCCTCGTCAATACCAGCGACCAAAGCGCGAAGCTCGGCGGCTTGCGCGGGATCCACCATCCGCGCCTCTACGGGCGGGTTAGGTGCCCAGCCGAAGAAATCATTTACCGCGCGATTGACTACTCCCGGATCGCCGAAACCGACGACCGCAATCATCGCGGCAGCGAACACCAAGAAGAACGCATTGAGTAGTTTGGGTTTGGCCATGAAATTCACTTTGTCTGTAGAATGGGATGAGCGGCTGTCAAGATAGGGTATCGGCGAGGGGGATTCAACCGTGAAAGTACGCGTGCCCCTCTCCCATAAACCAGAAAATATCCGCCAAATACGACAACCCAATCCCCAAGAAATACCCGGCGATCAGCCCCATAAAAAACGGCCGCGCCTGACGGTACGCCGCAATCCCCCCATAGCGCATAATCGCACTCTTGGCCACCCACGCCAGAAAGACCGAAAACGCGATGAGTCGGGTCATCCACAGCGGGGCTACTGCAATGCCCACCGGATGCAGCGGCCACCAGTGAAAGCGATACTGGAGGAAGGCCAAAATTGAGTACACCACCATCCCGATCCCAAAGTAGGACAGCTTGTTCCAGTCGGTCGGCCAAGGATCGTTGAAATGGCGGATCACCCCGTTATACGCCATGCCGCCAGCACCACCTCCGGCGATAAAGTACCAAGAGCCAAAATTGCCCGCGCCGTATTTGTAGCACAGCGAGAGAACAAAATAGAGACAGGTCGTGAATCCCACGACCGCAGCAATGCCCAGCGCCAGGGCCATCGACCGGCGAACCCGGTACAATTCCCCAAGCCGTGCGCCGTGCGCCGCCGCCGGCATAAAAAGCGATTGCACGTCCCCGAACCAAGTATAGGAAACCCCCAGCGCCACTAAATTGTGCCCACCGATACTCGTGCCGGTCATCGCCAAGGCAAAGGCTTGAGCACCCACCGGCGGCGTCAAAAAATAGACCCCGGCCTGCACCACCAGCCGCGTGATGCCGTAGTAAGCGACCAACACGCCGAAGACAAAGAGCACGGCAATGTGCAGATCCATCCCGGACCGCCACAGCCAGCCGAGGATATAGACCAACGCGGCAATAAATCCACAAACCGCCGTGCGATACGAAACCATTTCCTCGCGGTCGTCTATAGTCCGCCGTCCTCCCAGGGCTTGGCGCACGACTGCCACTAGATGGCCCCGCGCCATCCACAAGCTCAACAGCACCATCGCCGTAAATCCACCCCAAGCCTGCCAAGAAAGCGACTGCATTCCCCAGACGAAAGCATCGGGTCGCGTCACGTCGTAGCCAATGCGGTTGGTGATCCCCTCTTGCAACACAGCGACCAAGTAAAAGAACACAATGCTGAATGAAACGCTA
>VXZF01000080.1 GCA_009845645.1 Gemmatimonadota bacterium
AGTTTGGCGGCTGCTTCGTCGTAGCGGGGCGTGGTGTCGTTGTGGAAGCCGTGGTTGACGCTTGGGTACATGTGCATTGCATAGTCTATTTCGGCTTCTTTTAGCGCGGCTTCGTACGCCGGCCAGCCGACGTTGATTCTCTCATCTAGTTCGGCGTAGTGGATCAGTAACCGCGCCTTGATTTTGGGCACGTCTTCAGTCGCTGGTTGCCGACCGTAAAAGGGCACGGCTGCTGAGATTACTTCTGGGATGCGCACGGCTAGCTCGTTGGACATGCCACCGCCAAAGCAGAAGCCGACGACGCCTACTTTGCCGCTACAGGCGGGATGCGCTTTGAGGTATTGGGCGGCTGCAATGAAGTCTTGCGTCACTTTCTCTGGGTCGAGTTGTCGTTGCAGCGTCCGCCCTTCGTCGTCCGTGCCTGGATAGCCGCCCAGCGGTGCCAGCGCATCCGGGGCTAAGGCGAGAAAACCGGCTGTAGCCACGCGGCGTGCGACGTCTTCGACATAGGGATTTAGTCCTCTATTTTCGTGAATGACGAGGACGCCTGGGATTTTGCTTTCCTCTTCAGTCACGGGCTGCACGAGGGCGGCGCGCGTCTGTTCGTGTCCCTGCGGGGAAGGATAGGACACATACTCGGTGGCAATGCGTTCGTCATCTGCGGCTACTTGCTGAGCGAAGGCATAGTTGGGCGTGAGACTGTCCAACAGCGCGGTAGCTGTCAGGCCGCCGATGGCGAAGCGGGCCGCATCATCGAGAAACTGGCGGCGATCGATGTCGCCGTGGACGTAGCGATCGTACAGTTTGAGCAGTTGTGGATCGTATTCAGCAGCGGTTTTCCGTTCCATGGCTATCTCCTATTAGTTAGATACGACAACTCGTACAGTGGAAATGTCAGTCACGCCTTATGCCAATGTAAAAAGCGGCGGCGCACTTCGGCGAGACGGCGCTTCTTGCTATCGATCATTTCCGCTAAGAAAGCGCGACAGTTTTGCTCGCGTTGCCCGTTGCGCGGCGCGTGGTCTAACAGGCCCTTTTGGGGGTTGTAAATGAGACGGTGTTCTTCTTTGCCGTCGCTGTAGTAGATCTTGTTGATGATGCGCCGCGTGGTGGTATCCTTGATGCGCCGCTGAGGGGGATTGCCGCCTTCGAGACAAATGAAAATGAGTAGGTTAATGGCGCGGAACTGCGCTTCGGGTACTTGGTTTGTTTCGACAATCTGATGATGGATCTCTTCGAGGTCGTCGGCGTGGACATTGCTGACTAGCGTGTGTCCGGCATCGCCTAAGGCAAAGAAAGCGCGCAGGTCGTCTCCCCACAGATAGGTCGGGGGTGGATGGTCGCTCAATTCGTTGGAAATGACGCAGGACTTGGTTGCGCCAATGGAGGACACTTCTCCCGGTAGTGCGGTGACAAAGGGGAGGTTAGCTCCAACAAAACTGAGCAAGGCGTGCATGGTGGTAGTCTTGCCGATGCCACCGGGACCTGAACCGGTAATATAGGAAGCTCCGCGCCAGACGTGGGAGACTAAGAAGGCGGCCAATTCCAAATCGACGGTCTGCACGTCGATGAGGTCGATAAGTGAGCGGGTGCGTTCGTCGTCCTCGGGATTATCCAACTTTTGCAGATATTCCAAATCACTTGCCATGATTATTACAGCCTTTAGCGGTGGTGTTTGGCGAAGAAATCGAATATGGACGGCAGCGAGACTTCGACGACGGTGGGGAAGTCGAAATCGAGAAAACCGCCGTGGTCGTATCCTGCTAAAACCTGTGTTATGTGGGGAGCACCCGTGCGCTTGGTAAAGGCTTCAATGGCGGCAAACTGAGGTTTCATGCGTGGAAAAAGGAAGTCTTTGTCGCCAATAATCCAATAGGTGGGCAACTCGCGCAATGCTTCCAGCGCATCGGGATTCCAAGGGCTGGCGATTGGTGCTACGGCTGCGTAAAAATCGGGCTTGTCGCTGGCCAAACGCAGCGTTCCTGCGGCTCCCATAGAGTGGCCGACGCCGTAGATGCGCTTGGTATCGATCGACCACTGGTGTTGCACTTGTGCTACTACGTCGAGGATGTCCTGCTGGCCTGCGGCGCGATAGCCGACTTGTCCTCGACCATAGGGACAGACGACGATCCAGCCCTTTTCCTCAGCGCGTTCCTCCAGTGTATAGCGTTCAAATAGCACTGTTTCATCTTCGCCGCCGCCGTGCAGGGCGACGACCAGTGGGACGGGGGCGTTACCCTGCCAAGAGTTGGGTACGTACACTTCGTAGAATTGTTCAGACTGATCTACATTGCTCCAGTACGAGAGCCTGAGATGGCCTCGCTGCGAATGCAGAGCGGAATGTCCTTGTCGGACCGATTGCAATGCTGCGCCGATTCGCTCGACCAATGACGCGCGCAGTTCTTGGGTGTCAGCACCATTGTCGATCTGGCGCGCTTGCCGGATGAGTGCAGCGATGACAAAGTGGTCGCGGGGGTCTATTTGTAGATTGTTTAGTTCGTTTTCCAATTTGCCGACAGCAGGAGGTGTGCGCAGTTCGGTGGGGAAGTGTATTTCCGGACGCACAGGATTGTCGGCGATTATTAGCTCATCAAAGCGCATATCGTTTTCCCAGACGCCGGTGCGCAGGGACGCTCGGTCGAGGCCGACTTTATCGGTAATAACATCGTAATTGAGCGAGCCATTTACCTGTAAGGTGCCCTCTGTATGCGCTGGAGCAGGTAGGCCCTGTTCGCCGTAGTTGAGCGTGCCGAGAAATCCGCCGTTGCGGTAGATCTCAACCCCCGATCCCGTTCCGACAAAGGCGACATGGGTCCACTGCCAAGGCTCGATTAAGACGGGCTGTTGGTCCGTAGTGAATTCTTCGCCTAGGCGCAGGATCAACGGCAAAGCGCCGCGCGGCAACTGACGCTGGGTGACCTGTTGAAAGCCGACGCGCCAAATCCAGGGATGCTCTTCGCTTTGGGTTACAAAGTTGAGCACATCGCCGTGCCGGTAACGCTGAGAGGTCCATTCTAATTTGATCCAGAACTGGATGGAGAACGTGCCATCGCCGACCACATCGCGCGCATCCTCATAGCGCAAGGCGTCCAGGCGCGATAGGCGCACCGCTTTGCCCGATACTCCGTCAATTTGCTCTGCTTGGCGCAGGAGTTTAAATGCCGCTGCGCCAGATTGACTGATAAATCCCTGCGAGTCTTGGCGGTCAAAAGACCAGTGCATAGGAGCCGCTTCCTCTCCCCATAGATAGTTTGTGCCAGTGAGGATCAGAATGGCGAAAAATAGTGGGTACATGCGCTTCTCCAATTGGTCGAGATATAGTCACGCGGGTGGAATCAAGCGTTCGTAGTGATAGATTTCCAGCTTCTCCGCACGCAATCGCAAATAATCCTCTCGGTCGATGGCGTACTCTTCCTTGTCGCAATAGGTGTCCCATTTGGGGACGAAGTGGACCCGGCGGCCTTGATGGGACATACCCATTTTTTGCAGCGCTCGGCCAGAAGTTAGGTTGTCCTTCAGGTGCGACGCCTCCATCCGCTCGAGGCCGAGTTCCTCAAAGCCGAAAGCCACGGTGGTGCGGCCAGCTTCGGTGGCGTAGCCCTTGCCCCAGAATGGCCGACCGTACCAATAGCCCATGCCGGCCCGGCTTTCATTGCCGCCAATACCGATGAAGCCGACCAGCACTTGGCTTGCTCGCTCCTCCACGGCGAAGTTCAACGACCCTCCGACGTCGTAGCTAGGTTGGTGTTTGGCGATCCAGCGGCGGGCCATGTCTTCGCTGTAGGGATACTTTACTGCAACCAGCGTGGAGGCTACTTCCTCGTCGCCGACTAGGCGGTTGACCTCGGCACAATCCGCCAGCGCAAAGGGACGCAGCCGCAGCCGCGCCGACCTCAGCACTGGGTACTCGGCGGAGACCTTTCTCATCCAGCCTCGAGGATGGAGCCTTCGCGTTGTGCGCGTTCGTAGAGGCGAGCGAATTCTTCTGAGCCGTCGTCTTGACGTAGTTCGAAGCGATGGCCGCGAATCGTTCCCTCTTGGTACCCCATGAGGGATTCTAGATTGGGGAAGCCTACCGAGTACAGGGTGCCGCCTCCGGGCAGCGTCGTGACTCCGAGGACCCTCGGCTTTTCTCTCGGCGGTCTGTTGACTAGGCGCTCGAGTTCCTCCTCCCGCACATCTACTCCCAGACCCGGTCCTTCTGGGACCGGAGAGCATCCCTCGATGACGGGAATGCGAGTCGCCGCCAGATCCTCGACGTAGTTGTCGTCGAGCGTGATGGTATGGGCGACTCTTGGCAGAACTGCCCCCAAGTGCAGGGCGAAGGCGGTGACCAAGGTTCCGCCCGTGAGCTGAATGACCGAGGGAATGTTTGCCTTTGAGTAGGCGAAGCCGCGATGTAGGGCGTCGCCGAAGCCGCCGCAGTACTCGCCAATGATATAGCCGTCGGCAAGCCCGTGCAGCAGTTCCTGCATACCGCCGAGCGGCGGCACGTGCATGTAGAGGGGAAGGTCTGTCTTCTCCCGCAGCCGTCGCCAACCATCGATGTCGGATAGGACCAAGGGGTCCTCCACGCAGCCAACCACCCACGACTTCTCCAGCCGCTTGAGGATCGGCAGGACCACGCCGAGAGAGCGGTTGTGGTTGA
>VXZF01000710.1:0-2402 GCA_009845645.1 Gemmatimonadota bacterium
ACACAAGGCCAATAGGCCCATTGCTAACCAACGCATTTCCCAATCCCTTTCCGCGGTACAATCCGCTCGTAGAGTGCTAACAATTTCTCGCCCTCGGCCTCCCAGTTAAAATGCTCTTCTGCGGCTCGCCGCGCCTGCGTCCCCTTGACCTGAGCTGTTACCGGGTCGTCGAGCAAGCACCCGATAGCGCGCGCATGGGCGACCGGGTCGCTCGGGTCGGCGAGCAAACCCCAATCCGCGACCGCGAGAAACCTGCGTATGGAAGGTAAATCACTGGCGACTACAGGCAAGCCGCAGGCGAGGTACTCAAAGAGTTTGGTCGGCACGAAGGAGGCCAAATTCTTGGGCGAGATCTGCCCCGGAATCAAACCGATCTGACACGCGGCAATCGCCGCCCCCAATTCGTCGTATGGCACGCGCTTTTCACTGTAGTGTATCTGCTCTTCTAGTCCCCACTCGCGTCGGAGGACCTCAAACCGCTCCCGCAACTCCTGCGAGTGAAACGCCCCGACGCTCAAGAGGCGGACCTGCGGATGGGTCTTGGCCAACTCGCGCATGATTTCGAGCAAGAACAGCCCGCCCCGGTCTTCGGACAGCGAGCCAATGTGGACCAAGGCGCAAGGACCTAACGCACCGCAGCCGGGGGAATACCACTCCAAGCGTGGGTAATTCTTCACCACCGCAAAGGGGCGCTTGGCAAAGCGGTCGCCTTGCTCCTCGACCACTCCGACCACGGCGGTGACAAAGTAGCGAGCAATCGCGCGTTCCCCCCAATCGACCAATCGCGCAAGGGGCCGCCGCAGCCGTTCGGGCACCCACGGCCGCACCATCGCCACTAGTGGGAAGTTCTCGTGTACGTCGTAGATGACTCGACGACCGCAAAGCTTGAGCACCGCACCCACAGGCAACAGTTCGGGGTCGTGGAAGTGGAAGCAAGCGGCGTTCGCACCTAGTCCAACCCGCAGCAGACGCCATAGGTTCAAAATCCGCTGGCCGACCCCTCGTGCCACCGGTACGGTCTGCACGCGTACCCCTGCTCGCTCTCCACACCACTCCTCCGGCCCTGGCCCTACCACCGTCACCGCGTAGCCCGCACGCGCCAACGTCTGCGCTTGTTTGTAGAAAATCCGCCCGTCAAACGGGCTGTGGACATTCGTCAGGTGGTACACCTCAGGCGCAACCAAAGAGCACCTCCCGGCTTTGCGGGCCGCAGTTAAAAAGCAGATCCAATACCGACATCTCGGCGACAAAACCCGCGTGGCACTGGGGGTACTCCGGGTGTTCAAAGTGGGTAAAGCGGCATCCAACGCCTTCCGCGGCAAACGCTTCCACATCTACATACGCCTTCGAGGCCCCTTCCCCCGACAGGTACACCTGACAGTCGCACGCCTTGGTCATATCCACCAAGCGCAAGGTCCGCTCGTCCCGCAGGTCCATCTGCGAGCTGAAGCGGACTTCGACCTCCAAATCCAAGAGCTTCAACAGGTGACGCAGCAGAGCCACGTTTAAGTCGAGCAACTGAGTCCACGCACTCGCGTATAGGTCCTCTATCGCCGGGGCATACACATCGAAAAAGGGCGCGTGGCCGTAGTGCCAGCGCAGGGCTTGGCAATGCTTGCGCCGCCAATCGCCGTCGGACGGGATTTGCACATCGCATATTCGCTGCTGGCCCCGGCCCCGCGTCAGCACTGGCACGGTCAGCCATTGCCAGCCAGAGGCCGTGCGAATGCGGTTGCGGTTGGTCAAGCTACCACGGCTGTACTGCACGTCGTCGGCCAAGACCCACACGTCGGCTTGTCGCACCTTGTGAAACAAGCCCAGCCAAGGCAGGAAGTTGGGCTGGTGCGCCGCCAGCACCCGGCTCATTACCTTACCCACCTGAGCACGTCAAATGCCTCGGCGTACTCCACCATAATCTGCCCCCCCCTAGTCCGCGCCCAGCTCCATATAAAATCCTCTTGGGTGTACGGACGATGCTGTTGCGACTGGTAGCAGCGCAGTGCGGCAATCTTGGTCTGCACGTGCTCGCGAGTGAGCACACAAAAATGTCGGTAGTCAAAGCTCAAGTTATTCCACGGCAGCTCGTAGCCGAGCACTGTAACCGTCTTAAAGGCGCGCAGGCCCTCGATGTGAACAGTCTGGTGATCTTGGTGCAGGTCTTGGGCGCTGGGCAAGAACACGGTTGCTGGGTCAATTTCTCTTTTCATCCGCACTAACTCTTCGAGGATTTCTTGGCGCATGTGGGGTAGGTGGCGCACTTTGTACTTATAGACCAGCAGGTTCGCCGCAGGGATCCCCAGCACCTTCGTCCCCTCCCGCACCTCCTTCTCCAGAATGTCGGGCGGAAAGGGCGGCGGCACCGACTCTGCCGCTGTGGAAAAGGCCGCGTAGTACACCTCGCG
>VXZF01000710.1:2502-4648 GCA_009845645.1 Gemmatimonadota bacterium
CCGAGCGCTGCGCTCAGTTCGGGCAAGCGGTAGTTGTTGCCCAAGCGCTCCAACGAGCGGCCCTGTGCGCTTACCCCGTGCGTGCGGAAGCTCCGCGCAAAATCGGCCAGATCGCGATCGTTGGTGCTCAACATGCCCCCCTCGCCCGTCGTCAGCGGCTTGGTCGGGAAAAAGGAAAAAGCCGCGGCATCGCCCAAATTCCCGGCCAGTTGACCATTGGCGCTAGCACCGTGAGCGTGGGCCGCGTCTTCGAGCAACAACAGCCCGCGCGCGCGGCAAAACGAGCGAATATCCTCAATGTCGGGCGCAATCAGTCCAGCGATGTGGACCGCGACTACGGCCCGCGTCTTTTCCCCGACCTGCGCCTCAATCTGCGGCAGGCCACTCGACAGGGTCTGCGGGTCAATGTCGCAGAGGACGGGCCGACCTCCGGCCAACAGCGCGGCGTTGGACGAGGCAATGAACGTATTCGTCGGTACCACCACTTCCCGCCCTTCGACTCCCCAATAGCGCAAGGCTATCTCTAGCGGCGCGGTCCCCGAGCTCATACCTACAGCGTGTTCCGCGCCCACACACGCGGCAAACTCCTGCTCGAACCGCTCCAAGTAAGGCCCCATCGTCAGGCGTCCGCTGCGGAGAATAGCGGCAAAATCTTCGAGCAGCGCGGCCACGTCCTCCTCGGGGATGCAGGGCCTTGTCTGGGGCACTTTAGGCTGCACGGTCGCGCCCATCTTCCTGGCCTAGCGCGTTTCCCACAAAACCAGCGAATCTTAGTACCAATACTTTCACTGCAAAAACTCCTTAATCAATTGAATGCACTACAACATACACAAATACACAAAGAGGCGCGTTTCCAGCAAGAGACAACGCCTCGCTGCGCCTCCTTCCTTTGACAAACAGGACCTCGCGTTTAACTTTTGAAACATGAACCCAACGACGAGAAATCCCACCCGCGAGGTTCAAATCGGCCGCACGACTATTGGCGGTGATCACCCCATTGCCGTGCAAAGCATGGCCGCTACCCGCACTCAAGACACAGAAGCCACCATCCGCCAGCTCCGGCTCTTAGCCGAGGCTGGGGCAGACGTCATCCGCGTGGCCGTAGATAGCAAAAAGGACGTGGAAGCCCTCGCCCAAATCGCGCCGACCGTTGACGTGCCTCTGTCCGTGGATTTGCAAGAAAACTACCGCTTGGTTCGCAGCGTGGCACCGCACGTGGAGAAAATACGCTACAACCCCGGGCACCTCTACCACCACGAAAAGAACAAGCCAGTCGCCGACAAGGTCGCCTTTATTGCGGACGAGGCCGCCAAGCACGACTGCGCCCTGCGCGTGGGAGTCAACTGCGGCTCGGTCGATCCGGCTCAAGCCGAGCGCTTTCCGGTCGAGGACTCCATCTCGCCCATGATCGCCTCGGCCTTAGAGCACTGCGAGTTGCTCGACGGCTTGGGCTTTCACCGCTATTGCGTCTCGCTCAAGGACTCCGATCCCGCCAAGGTCATTGCCGCCAACACCCGCTTTGCCCAAGAGCGGCCCGATGTCCCGCTACACCTTGGCGTTACCGAGGCCGGGATGCCACCCGAAGGCGTGATCAAGACCCGCATTGCCTTTGAACAGCTCATCAGTGCCGGCATTGGCGACACCATTCGCGTCTCGCTGACCTTGCCGTTTGACGACAAGGGCGAAGAGGTCAAAGTCGGCCGGCAGATTCTCGACGACATTTACTCGGGCCGCTTCCGCTCAGTCCCCAAGTTGCTCCCGGCCGGGCTGAACATCATCTCTTGCCCTTCCTGCTCACGAGTGGAAAACGAAGCCTTCATCGACTTAGCCCACCAAGTGCGCGAGCTAACCGAGTACGCCCGAGATCATCATATCACCATCGCCGTCATGGGTTGCCGGGTCAACGGCCCAGGCGAGACCGACGACGCCGACTTGGGGCTGTGGTGCGCCCCCAACTTCGTCAACCTCAAGCGCGGCCCCCAGCTCATCGGCCAGTTCCCATACGACGAGGTCCTCGATGTGCTCAAAGATCAAGTTGACGAGCTGATTGCCGCTGGCTAGGGCCTTAGTAGGAAGTCTTTAGATAACCAATGCCGACAGTGTTGAGAGAAGGGCCGTATCGTTCTTTTTCTATGCAAGTGATCAC
>VXZF01000731.1 GCA_009845645.1 Gemmatimonadota bacterium
TGTCGGCAAAGGCGTAGGGGGACGACCAGAAGGTCCAGTTGGCTTGATCGTAGCCGATGCCGGCTTTTTCACCGATAGCTAACTTGGCGTAGTCAGTTCGGCTGACGGGTATTTTTTCGTCGCCTCGTCCGGTGAATCGCCAGAACAGGTTGGGGTCTTCGTCTTGTCCGGAGCGGGATTGGATAAGGACGCGGGCTTTGGGGTCTTGGTGGCCGGCCCAGCGCAGGTCGCCCCAGGCCATGGGCTGACCAAAATCGAGGATATTGGAGATATAAGTCGATTGTTCGACAAAGCCTTTGGCGTAGACTTCTATCTCGTTTACTTCCCAGTCCTCGTTGTGCTCGCCGATAGTGACTTGAACAAAACTTGCTCTATCGTGCGGTGGGATGGGGATGTCGAGGATGTGCTCTCGATTGTCTCGCACCTCGACGATCCAAGGCGAGTAGGGGCGGGGGTGCTGGTAAGCAGCTTGGCGGGGCTGCTCTTCGTTGAGGTGGATGCGAACGTTCTGTGCTATTCTGCTCGGGTCGGTCAACCCGGATATAATCCGAATCCGGTCGATGAGATGAAGAACCCCCAGATTGAGATTTGCTGTGCCCGGGGTGCCGAAATCGTCGGTGCAGCTAAGGAAGTAATTTCTTTCCTCGAATTCGGAGCACAGATAACGTTCTGCTAACCAGAAAGTGCTGGTGTCTCCATCCCATACCTGCCCGTTCGTTTGCTTTCTGACATGGCTTCCCCCTTTTTCCTCGATTCCGGGGGCTATATTGAAGGTAGGATCTCGTTTTAGAGCACGGATGGCGGTGGTGTCTATATCCAGTTCGATGGTCTCTCCGCCTAGGGAAGGATCGAGATCAATCCAGCTCAACTGGATAAATTCCACCTCTTCGCTGTCTACTTCTGGAGGTGGATCCAGCGTTTCGCCGCCGAAGCGGTAGATGACCAGCCCAGAGGCCTCGTCTGCCAAAAAACCGACCCAAAAACAGAAAAGCCAGATCAGGGTACAAAAGAATGGAGCCATCCTCATTGACATGTACCTCGCAAATCTTGGACGCCGGTCTTACGCATCCCTCAGTATGCTACATGGACCACCCGCTGCACAAAAGTGTTATCGGCCGAGCCAGAATCCACATCCACCTTTACCCTAGCCAAGTATATCCCCGGAGGAACTAGCTCGTCCAAATGGTCCTTGCCGTCCCACCGAAAAGTATAATTGCCGCGAGGATCTGGACGGCGTTCTTCTATTCGGTTGGCCTCAACCCCACTCAGGTCGTAAACGGTCAGAGTCACCGGCCTCTCAGCAGCCACCCGCGCTACGCCGAAGCTGACTACTAGCTCATCATTAACGCCGTCCCCATTGGGCGTGAATACCCGCGACCCCAGCCTGAAATCCCTAATAATTTCGTCCCCGCTGAGTGCTAGGACGGTGACGGTCTGGCTGCTGACCAATTCCGTAGGATCGCCCTCGTCAACTCGCTGCCAGAATCCAGGTACGGCGGAATTCTGTACCAGGGCTCTAAAGGAGGCACTGTTGCCGAATATGGTAGCGCGAAACCGGACCTGAACTAGTTCCGTTCCGCGGTCAATTTTCTCGTCCAAGCGCAACCTGAGGGAGTCGGCGGGCGCATCGATCAGAGTCAGATCAGCCGGTGCGTAGTTGGTGGTTTGTCCGTTGGCGAAATCATCCTTACTTCCCGTCCGGACTTCAAGCAACTCCATCTCAGTACCCGCCGTGGCCTCTAAGCTGATCTCGTCGAAACCTTGATCTGTCGCAGTGAAATCAGGCCGGATGAAGTAAGAGAATTCCTCAGGGGTGCCCACGGTCTCAATCCGGGTGGGCCATACTTCTCCCACCAGCCGATCAGCAACTGGATCTGAGGTGTTGATGGCAATGGAGCGGAGGGTGGCGCCCGCGTCCGCCCGGTCCGTGAGCAATATGAGCCGAAGTTCCATATACTGCCTAGGACTGGGGGATTTGATCGCTTCCCCAGACTGAGTGTGCGGCACGCTCCACGTGCTCCAGTCATTGCCCGGTTCGAATGTGCTGGTGATATCGCCCCTTTTGGACTTAGGCAGCTTGTTGTAGCGCTTCTCGGTGACGACCTTGCCATTGGAATCGTGGTAGATCTTCTCTTCTATTAATTCATTACCCGTTCGGGTCTGTAGCTGGATTTGGGTCCCAGGCGGTGTATCCGCTTCCCACTCGACAGAAATCAGGTTCTTAGGTTCGTCAAATTGAATTAGGTCCGAGGTCAGCGATACTTCCGCCACAAAGCCCTCTCCGTAGAGCATCACTTCCGTAAAAGCTATGTAGCTGAGCGAACTCAACGGGTTTTGGAACGGCGAGCGGATAAAGCGGATCTTGGAAGGCTCAATCTGAATTTCGCGAAATCGCAAGCCGCGGGAAGAGGTATGGCCAAAAGCGTCCCTAGAGGTACTTTGACCCACCCGAGTCCATTTGATGCTACCATCGGGTGCTAGGGTACCATCGGAGACATCGACGTAAAGTTCGTTGATTGGCGAGGCTCCGTCGGTAAGAAAATGCATGGTGTCGATCCAGAATAGAGCCCCTAAATCCTCGAAGTAATCATAGTCGCGATAGCCGAAAATCGACCCATTAACCCCCGTGCTGTAGTTGCCGTCGCTAACGGCAGTCCCAATGTCCTTAATGCCGCCATTGGTCTCGATCGTCACCTGTCCTCCTCGCTCCACCACACCCATGTTGACATTGTCTCCCTCCGTCACGACCTCGATCTCGGCGATTCTGGGAATTTCCCTCCGGTAGTAGCGGATCGGGCCTTGGCGTTCGGGATTAATGCTGTCGTATTCCTCTTGTGAAATTAGAGTTTCTCGGCCGGACCGCTCTTTGCGGTAGAATTCGATAGCGCCTTGCTGTTGTGTCGGCAGATTATCGTATTCCTGTTTGGTCAATTCCTCGGTCTTGGTCGAATCACTATTGATGGCAATTATTAGAATGCGCTCGAGCGGATCGCCCCTGAAGAGCAGATCCGATCCTTCGGTCGGACGGGGTTCAAATTCGAATACGCGCTGTGTCTTGTTGGGCTTTTCGGTCCTGCCGATTTCCCAGAAGTTGGGGACGTTGGTCTTGGGCTCGTCGAGATAATAGCCCGAAACCGAGCGCGGTGGGGGTTGCCGCCAGCCCAGCACCTTGAACTGCAGGAAGGGATCTCCCTCGCCTTCTTGGGCAAAGCGTATGACGATTTTCTTAACGACTACTATGCGCCCAAGATTCACCTCTACCCACCAGTCCTCTAGAGGGCTTTCGGGATTGGGGCCCCACATGGTCTGCAGGTCGCCATCTATCAGGTTGTCCGCTGTATTGGTGCCGGAGCCTGCTATCACTCCCCCCTCGCCGGTAGTGGAAAATTGCGTTGCGTTCTGAGCTGCGTTGACCTCTTTCCGTATAAAGGAGGGCCGCACCGTATTGTCGGTCGTGGAAATATCCAGGAGACTCGACGCCCCTTTCCACGCCTGCCAGTGGGCTGCTCGGTTAATCAGGACTTGATTCCCACGGATAGCATGGCCCTGTTGCGACCAGGCTTGAAGGGGAAAGATCAGCAGTGTACCGATCCACACCAAGCTGGAGATGCCCCACCGATAAGAGATCGAGTCAGCTACCATGATGCCCCTCCGGACTATGAACTTGTCGAGTGGTTAAACGGCTTTTAGATGCTAAAACACAAAGAGGGGATATCGAAATATCCCCTCTTTGTGTTGGAAAAACTGGAACTATTCTTCCAGCAGGTAATGGGACTTAATTCTGCCCCACGAGTCGTTTTCTACAGCGGTGGGAAACAGCTCTTCATCGACCTCCAGCAGTTCCATGTCACCCATGAGATTGGCATTGCGCCAGACATTGTGAACAGCCGGAAAATCGTAGGACCCATCATAGCGGTCGTCGGCCAAGTCGTAGTCCTTAGACAAGGATCCGACGTGGATGATATTGCCTACTTCTAGATCGACGATTGTGCTTTGCTCAGGACCATCCCAACTCCAGGTTTCCCACGGAGTCATCATGATCTCGTAGGTATAAGTACCCGGACCACCAGTCTCACCGGTGCGGGACCAACCTACTTGGGCGTACTCGGGAAAGGGGATCTCGCGACCAGTGGTCTCCCAGTCGGTCGCCTCGATGTACTTGAAAGCCCAGTACCCGTCGATGGGCGGCACGTGGATCTGCCACAGTTGGCCCGTGACGAAAAACAAATCCCGGCGCTCGTCTTCGGATAAATCGTTCCAATCGCCGTTAAACATATCGCCACCGCTGTGGTCAGCGTCGAGCACGAAGTGCCAGTCGTCATCCCAGTTGAAAACAGTGGGATCGTCGCGGCTGTTGTGGAGATGCTCATCAACCACAAAGGCAAACGAGAAAACCCGATTCATTTCCTCGTTCCAGGCCCACATGCTTCTGGCGTTGAAATCCGACAGCTCGCCGCTGTCATCTCCGCGCACAGTTTCTACGATGTGGCCTCCTTCCACCGAGATCTCGAAGATATCTGGGTCTATCATGTCCCAGTCGCTTATATCGCCGTCGATGGCGGGCACGGCGTGAAGCGGGAACTGAAAGGCGAAGTAAACCTCGCCAGGCAGTTCGTGAGCCGAGCCGATACTAGCG
>VXZF01000124.1 GCA_009845645.1 Gemmatimonadota bacterium
TTTACTACCGCACGTTGGTGTGGGATCACGCTCCTGGAATCTTGATTGCAGAAGAGGCAGGAGGTTTCGTGCGCAGATTCGATGGAACTGAATACTCTCCGCTAGATTCCCGCAAAGGCTTATTATGTGCTGCAAATAAAGAGATGTGGGTAGCAATACAAAAGACGTTGGTTCCAACTATTTCGGTTGTTGTTAGTTCGGATTAGTGAATGCTGTTAGAAGGATGACGGAGATGAGAAGTAGCCACGTAGATCTCTACGATCACGACGAGAATGCGGCCACGTACGCTCGGGATGTGCTTAGGTCTGATGACCCTATCCGGGAGGGCTATACCGAGGTACTCGACTGGAGCGCTCAGATCGCACGGGCAGTCGAGAATGGCTTGACCGTGATAGCGGCTGCCGTCGCGGGACACCAAGACGAGTTTGTTTCCTACAGATCAACAAATATCATTGACCCCAATGGGCGGTTATTGCTTCGTCAAAGCCGTTTGTTGAGGATTTGCTCATCGCAGACATTGAACCGGAAGCTGACAAGGAGAGGTGCGGATGGGATTCGTCAAAAAATCCAGCGATTGTTAGAGCATTTCTCGAAGAGTGTTACCCTGAAAGTTCACAAGCTCTGGATGCCTTCAACTGAATGCGATAGGATCAGACTTCAACGAAGCCAAAGGACTAAAGAAAGAGTATATGATATGAGCGGAAAATTCTACGTAGCTGCACCCTATAATACCCGCGAGGGGAGTCTGGACAAGGTACGCGAGATTGAGAGACTTAGCGGCTGGACTTGCAACGCACGTTGGGTCCTTGGTC
Source organism: Gemmatimonadota bacterium (assembly GCA_009845645.1). Classification (GTDB taxonomy): domain Bacteria; phylum Latescibacterota; class UBA2968; order UBA8231; family UBA8231. The sequence continues at coordinate 813 of VXZF01000124.1, forward strand.
TGAACGATGGTAAAGAGCCAGACCTATGTGCTCGCAATGACTCCAATGACTTAAGAGACGCAGATGCTTTGATCCTATTGGACGGAGTATCGTCAACGGGCGGTATGTGGGTCGAGTTGGGCATGGCGATCGCACTTAGCAAGAAAATCATTTTTGTCAGAGACAACACGAATCTTCTGACTAAACCGCCGGTGTTCTGCTCTCTGCCAGAAGTGATATGGGTTAGAAACCATCAGACTGTCGCTGGTCATCTACGGTGACGCGCCTTTCGCGACGCTGAGGGAGGGCCTGCTTAATTCCGGATTCGGTCTCACAAGCGGCTCAAAGAGCCTAAGAACAGGGGCGTCTCTCCTCGGAAATTACCCGAACCAATTGTTCGGGTACAAGTAGCTGTGTGCCATGCCAAATTATGATGACATATTCTGAAATAGAGGAAGTACTATGCCATCGAATGCTCCGACATATGAAGGAAACTGTCTCTGCGGTCATGTAAGAATACAGGTGGAAGGTTCGCCTATTAAAGCTGGATATTGCCATTGTAAGACATGCCGAACATGGCACGCGGCACCCATTAATGCTTACTCAGTGTGGCCGAACGAAGCCGTTCGCATTACGCAAGGTGAAGATTTGATTGCGAACTATCAGAGTAGAAATAGTAATCGACATTGGTGTCGGCACTGTGGATCGGGTTTGATGAACCGTATAAGGAACGAGAGGACGGTAGTGTATGCTATGGTACTGGCCGAATCGGGCTATGTCCATGAAGCAGACTGCCATATCAACTGCGCTGAAGCCGTGTTGGATCTGCAGGACGGGATTCCCAAATATGTGGAGGGGCCGGATTCCGAGCCCATGGGAGAACCACTGCAGACCCGGATGCGACTCTCCACTGCCTAAGTTAGGAGGACTTGGGCTGCTCTCTTCGCGGTTCGGGCACGGTAAAAACATTACCTGAAATTGGAGCAACAGACTAATGTCTGACCGAGGTGTTCGGAAGACCGTAAATAGGAGAGAATAGTCTTGCGGCGGACGATTTTGAAGGATGTCAGGAAGATCGAACCACTTGACGATTTGGAAGCGGAACATCAGCGCGATGCCATCGAATGGATTGAGAGTGGAGCAGAGCTATGCCGCCAAGTGAAGCCAGCAACACCTCCCAAGCATCTCGTATCCTATTTTGTGCTTACGGACGACGACCACTTCCTTCTCGTAGAACACAGAAACGCCGGCCTCTGGTTGCCGACAGGTGGACACGTTGAGTCCGATGAGCGTCCCAGTGAAACTGCAAGAAGGGAGGCGAAAGAGGAATTGGGGATCGAACCCCGGCTTCTCTCAGAGGAGCCGCTATTCATCACCTCAACGAAAACTGTTGGAAGGACAGGGGGACACTCTGATATCTCCCTTTGGTACGTCGTGGTTCACCCGCGGACGGAGGAACTTCATTTCGACCAGACAGAATTTAAATCGATTAGATGGTTTCACAGAGACGAACTACCGCTAGATAGGTGCGATCCCCACATGGGTAGATTCATCCAGAAGCTAGGGAGTCTCGCCAACCGCAGGTAACACGTCGGTGCACGGCTCAGCTCTGACGGGCTTCGCAGGTTCATGCACCGCGAGCACGTTAGAGGAAATGCAAGCAAACACTGGAGTACCTGATGTTGACAACCAAGATGCTTCCACCGCAGGCAAGAAAGGCCTTCCACCTGCTCAAACAATTTGAGCTACCTTGGTTTGTTGCAGGTGGCTGGGCACTAGACCTGTTCTTGGGACGAATCACACGCGATCACAGCGACTTCGAAATTGCCCTCTTCCGAGAGGATCAATTGGAACTGCAGCGCATCCTAAAGGGGTGGAGGCTTGAGCTAGCCACACAGGAGGGTCGAAGAATATGGATGCCCAACGAGTGGCTAGATTTACCATTTCATGAGCTTCATACGTATGACAGCGAGAACAATCATGTAGAATTCTTACTCAATGAGAAGAGCAACTCAGACTGGGTTTTCCGAAGAAACAAGGCTATCAAACGGGAAATCTCCGCTTTGTCTATGTACACCGATGAAGGTATTCCCTTCCTCGGCCCAGAGATCGTCTTGCTTTACAAGGCTAAGGAAGGTCGTGATCATGACGAACTGGATATGAGGCAGGCAAGGGATCACTTGGGCAATTCTCGACGCCAATGGCTATGTCACGCTTTAAGAATTCATTTGCCGGATCACCCATGGATCTCTCAACTTCAGTGATGATTGTAGGAACTGGTACTACAACCTTCGATAGCCCACGACGACCGGAGAATCAATGAAACGTACATCAAGAGCGTCTTTCCGTCCGCAGACTTGGCAGTTGTCCCTCCACATAGTGTTAGCTCTGTTTTGCCTACGGGCCGCCCCTGCCTTCTCCACCATCGATACCCTCGTCGTCCTGCACACCAACGACTTTCACGGCTACATCTCGCCCGACGGCAACCGAGCCGCCGGATTAGCCCGCATCGCCACGTACTTCGACCGCGAACGCGCCCGCTCCTCAAAGGTGCTGGCTCTGGATGCTGGCGACTGCGTATCCGGCACGCCCGTCTCAATCCTCTTTCAAGGGCGACCGATTTTTGAGGCAATGACGGCCGTCGGCTACGACGCCGTCACGCTCGGCAACCACGAGTTTGACTACGGTTGGCGCGAGATCCTCGCCTACCGCGATATCGCCGATTTTCCCCTGCTGAGCGCGAATGCGCGCGGCCCTGCCGGCGAACTAATCGCCGACGCGCCCTTCGCGACGCTGAGCTTGGAGGATCTACGCGTCGGCATCATCGGCGTCACGACGGAGAAAACCAGAGACATCACCACGACGAAGGGCAACGAAGGAGTGACGTTCGACGGGGAAATCGCGTCCGTCCGTTCAGCCATTGACTCGATCAAATCCCACGTCGATATCGTCATCCTCCTGTCCCACGCCGGTCACGTTGCCGACAGTACTTTGGCCGAATCAGTGGACGACATTGATCTCATTGTCAGCGGCCACAACCACACTGTCATCAGTCCTCCTCAGATCGTGAAAGACACCCCGATCGTCCGCGCCGGTGCTTATACATCGCACGTCGGCCACGTCCAACTGCTCTACGACCATGAGGCGGGAGAGGTGACAAAAGTCGAGGGGTTTGTCGTGCCCGCCGCTGACGACCGACTTCAACAGCCGGACCCCAAGGTAGCTGCCGTCGTAGCAAAATGGGAGGACCGCGTCTCCCAACTGGTCGACGTCACCATCGGGCACACCGAGCGAGACTGGAGTAAGGAGGAGATGTACATGCTCGTAGAGCACATCTTGGCGACCCGGTCCGGCTCGGACATCGGCTTCTACAACAAAGGAGGTGTGCGGAATCGCTTGTATCAGGGCAACATTACAGCCCGTCACATCTGGACCATCCACCCCTTCGGCAATCAACTTGCCATCGTGCAGATTCTCGGGAAGGACATCGGCGGCGAACTGTTGGAACGGATAACCGCTGCGGGCACGGCGCTTGATCCCGATCATCTCTATACCGTGGCGACGAACTCCTTCGTCGTCGAGCCACCTCGGCGCGAGTCATTGATCGGGACTGTCAAGTCGGTGTGGCTCGAAGAGGATCTGATCCGCGACGTAGTTATCAACTACATCAAAGAGGGCGGCCCCATCGACGCGCTGTTGACGCCGACTACAACGGAGGAGTGATCCTCTACAGGATCAGAATGAGCAGAAGCTCACTGCCCGACCAATCCCTGGTGGGCGTAGTGCCAGTCCTCCAAGTGATTGAGCAGCACCCCTGAAGTCCACGTCGGAGGACGCTGCAAGG
>VXZF01000108.1 GCA_009845645.1 Gemmatimonadota bacterium
TGCATTATTTTGACCCGCAGCGCCGTCGCCCCGGTCTGCCCGAGTACGTCGCGGCCTTAGTCGATCGAGTCAGCGCCGACGGAGTTAGTCTGACGCTGGTGAATACGGACCCAGTGGAAGGCCGCGACGTCCTGTTGCAGGCCGGTTCCTTTGGCGAGCACCAATTCACAGGTGCTCGATTAGAGAACGAAAACGGTCAGGATCAGTCTGTTGCGGTAGGGGATCGGTATCTTCAGGTGCATTTGGGACCGGCGGCTCAGGCTCGATTACACCTTGGGCTGAGACGCTTTGTCCGTGCGCCCTCCTACAGTCCCCCTTCTTTTGACTGAGACAGCGATACCACGGCCCAAGAGCCTGATCTTTAGTTCGTCAGTCCCGATGTCGCCGACACAAGGGCGAGCGCTAGGCAAATACGAGCGGCTGGTAAAAGTCCGGTTGGTGAAAGCTGGGATTGGATGTACCCACGGGTGCCCACGAACCCCAGTGGGGGTGGGAGGTGCGGTCGCCGCACTTGTAGAAGTTGCCCTTCCACTGGGTGCCGGGCACTGGCGTCTGGGCACCGAAGTACTGGGCGAAGAGGGCGAAGGGGACGCGGTACTCGACCGCCCAAATCGTGGGGATGGTGCGCTCTGGTTCGACGATCTGGGGAAGCGTGGTGGCGATGCGGATGGTGGCACCGTCGGCGTCGCTGACGTTTTCAGTTGCTCGGCCTTGGGCGCGCTCTGCGGCTGAAGGGCAGCGGTGCAGGAGCATGGTGCCGCCGCAGTTGACCTCGAAATTGAAGTAAGCCTGTGAATCGGGCAAGGGTGCGACGAAAAACTCGACGCAGGAATCGGTGCAGACGGAATCTTGGAAGCGCTCGGCCACGGCGCGGACGTAGCAATCCTCGACGCGGAAGATGATGGATAGCGTCCGCTGGTCGTAGAGCACGCGCGCCTGAGTGCGGGGGTGGTGGCCGGAATCTTCCCAAGAAAAGTGGGTGATCTCTAAGGTCTCGGCCGCCTGCCACTGGGGACGCTCCCAATCGGCGTCGGGCAGGTCGAGGTCGTCGGTGCGATGGATGGTGTAGTGCATGGAGGTATAATAGCTAACGGTAACGTCGCGTGAAAGTGGCTCCGAGCCGTTTGACGGGGAGTACGGCCTCCAGTATTTTCCTATACAACTTGTGAAGCGATCGGCAATAGCTGCTGGTCGCCTTTTTGCGAAAGGGATACACGTTGCGCCGAGCGATTTTTTCTGCCATCGCCGCGCTGTTCCTCGCCGGAGCGGCCCAGGCCCAGATAAAAACTATCGTCACCGATCACTTCCGGGTCCATTACACGCTTGGAGCCGAGGGTACCGCGCGCCGAGTAGCCGAAACCTGCGAGGAGGTCTTTCCCACCCTCGCAGCGGCCTACGATTACTACGACGACTTCCGCACCATCCACGTCATAGTCCTCGACAACTCTGATGTGCTGGGCAACGGCTGGGCCAACTACTACAGCAATACCATGGCCATTTGGGCCACTAGCCTCGACTTTGAGCTGCGCGGCAGTCACGATTGGATCAAAAACGTGGTCACGCACGAGTTGACGCACATTATGACGCTCAACAAGGCGCGCAAGAAATGGCCCTTCCAGTTCGCGCTGCTCTCGGTCTCGCGCTTCGACTCCAATCCAGACATTACGTTTCAATTCCCGCTGTACCATCTCAACGCCCCGCGCGGTTGGACCGAGGGCATCGCCCAGTACGGAGCGCAAAAATTCGGCTACGACACTTGGGATTCGCACCGCGACATGTTGCTGCGGATGGCGGTGCTCGAAGACGATCTGCTCTCGTGGGAGGAAATGGGGACGGTCTGGGACCGCATGGGCAAGTTCTACGGCGAGTTCGTGTACAATCAGGGCTACGCGATGATGGTGTACATTCACGAGCAGTACGGTGCCGAGAAGGTCGATGAACTGACGCATCAGATCGGCTCGATGAGCTTCGATCCGGCCATTCGTCGGGTGTTGGGCATTTCCGCCGATCAGTTTTACGCGAATTGGGTCGCCTTCTTGGCCGAGAATTACGGCCGCCTCGAATCCGAGATTCGCGCGCAGGGCTTCTTTCAAGGCGAGTCGCTGGACGAGGTCAACGAGGGCGTGCTCGAGTATCATCCCGCGCTGTCGCCGGACGGCAAAAAACTGGCGTACCTGACCAGTGAAAAGCAGGACTATGGGCTCACGGTGCTCAAAATCTACGATTTCGAGACGCGAAAAAAGACCGAACTCAAAAACTGGATAGATACGCGGATTGGCTGGTCACCCGACGGGGAGGAGATCGTCTTCGTCCGCAACAAGGGCGGCTTTAACGACCTCTATATCTACAACTTGGCCGAGGACAAGGAGCGCCGCATCAGCGCCAGGCTGCGCGCCAAAGACCCCTCGTTTTCCCCCGATGGCCAGCGCATCGCCTTCGTACACAATGAGGACGGAACCAACAACCTCGGCCTCATAGATCGCGACGGCACGGACTTGGTGTATCTGACGAACAATAATGACGCCACCCAATACATGGGGCCGCGCTTCTCGCCCGACGGCGAGTGGCTGCTCTTTAGCTTGTTCCGCGGCGAGGACCGCGACATTGCGATGATTCGCACCGATAGTCCACCGCGGCCAAAGGTCTTTGAGAAGGCGAAAAACAAAAAGAAGAGCGAAGACGACGAAGAGGGCGAAGAAGGCGAGGAGGAAACCATAGAAGTCTTTCCCGATACCGTTGCCTTCGCTCATCCCGACTCGTCGGGGTTCCGTGCGGTCGTTGCCTCGCCGGCCGACGAGCGCGATCCGTACTGGCTGCCCGATGGCTTGGGTTTTGTGTTTTCGTCGGACCAGAGCGGCATTTTCAACATCTACCGCTACCGCTTGGAAAACGACGAAGTCGAACAGCTAACCAACGTCATTGGCGGGGCTTTTGTGCCGACTGTAGCCGCCGACGAGCGCGTGGTGTACAGTGGCTACCACTCCAACGACTATAGCCTCTATAGCTTTGAGATGGGCGAATTCGAGCGCGATGCGCACTTCGAGCCGGTAGTGATGCGCGACTATCGCTCCATCTTCGACGGTCCCAAGCTCGCCGATCAGTTCCAGATCGCAACGTACAGGGGGCGCAACGTCTTGCGCTACATCCCGATTCTACAGGTCGGCCCCACGTATGTCGGCAACACTTTTGGCCTCAATCAGGCCAGTGGCGGCTTGCAGTTTTCCACCGGCGACATGCTTGGTGGGCAGGAGCTGACGGCTTGGGGCATTGTCGGCAAGAACATGCGCAATGCCACGGATCTCAATACGGATGTCGGCTTCTTCTACGAGCGCCGGCTCCGGCCACAAGTGGGCAACAACCGGACCTTCAACCCCTCGTTTTACATAGCGGGCCGGCGGCGCGAGATCGACAACTTGATCAAGGGTAGCCAGATTGATACGCTTGAGATCGAGGCGACCGATCTCTATCCGGTGCCGGTCGATTCGGTCACCAGTCTGCTAATCCCAGACGTCCGTCAATACGTCTATCAGGGCACGAGCCGCGCAGATCTGTTCAAGACATCTTTGGGGCAACTGGCCGTGGGCGTCGATGTGCCGCTGACTCGGCGAACCGAGTTGAACGCCCTCTACATATGGCGCGACTACGCCGAAGGCTGGACCTTGCGCCGCTTCCGCAGCCAGAACCAGATCTATTTGGAACAAGACGGCGTCGATATATCGGCCTCCTTAGATCCGTCGCTTTTGGCACAAGATACCTTGTTGGTGAACAACGAGGATCCGCTGGAATTCTACGAAGACCTCAGCTTTTTTCGCACGCATATGTTGAGCATGGCTTGGCGCTACCGGAAAATCAACCCCACGGCCGATCGCTTGATCAGTCCATCAGGTCGCGCCATGGCTTTAGTCTATCGCTATTTGATGCCGACGGTAGCTGATTCGCTGACCGAGCAAATACCTACCGATGGAGTTCCCCGCGATCAGTTTGTCGGCGTCGAGCGCCGCATGCGGGTCAATGAATACATAGCCGCGTACAACGAGCGGATCAGGTTGCCGTTCGACAATTCGCTCAACATTGAGCTAATTGGCGCGTACAAAAACATCCGCCTCAAGCCCCGCTTTATCGAAGACGGTGGTTTTCTCGAGGGCCGATACTATTGGCCGCTGCGCTACTATATCGGCGGGCGCAACTTCCTCAGCGGTTATCCCTATTTCACCGACTGGGGGACCAAATTGCTCTATGCCCGTGTCGGCTACGGGTTTCCGATTCTCAAGCGCATCAGCAGTCGCTTTATCAATTTCAACTTTTCCAAGCTCTACGCCGAGCTATTTGCCGAAGCCGGAGTGGTGGGCAATTTCTCGCGCTTTGAGGACATCGACTTCTGGTCCGGTGAGCGATGGCGGTCTTTGCCCAACACCGACAAATTTCTGACCGATGTGGGCGGCGAGTTGCGGCTACAGCTTTTTACTTTCTACCGCATCCCGATGTTCGCCTATTTCCAAGTAGCGCATCCACTCAATCGCGAGCGGGTTTCCAGCGGCGAGGACGACCCCCTAATCGACAAGTGGCGCTACTACTTTGGGTTCGGGCTGTGAAACGCGCAGAGCGTCAGGTGGGCAAAGTCGATCTGCACAAG
>VXZF01000489.1:0-3598 GCA_009845645.1 Gemmatimonadota bacterium
ATCTAGGGGAACGGAAAGGGGGAAGAATTCGCTGGTGACTTGGAGGCCAAGGCGGTGGAATTCCCCTTCTATATAGCGGGCTGCGTTCGCGGCTCCTGCATAGCCGGTGACGCGGGATGAGTCCGCGGTGAGGATGTGGAGGTGGCGCTCTAGATCGGTGGCGTCTATTTGCGCGACGGCTTCGCGCAGTGAGGGCGCTTCGTCGGTTGCTGGGGCTTCGCGCAGTGGCACCCAGCCAATGGCCCGCTCAATCCAGCGCGAAATGGTGGCTGGATCAAAGGCCGCGACTGATAGCAAAAAGAAGGCTGCGGTGGTGGATAGGAGGAATTTAGTCAGCATTGATGAAAGTGTGCGGACACCAGACAGAAAAAGAGGCAGGCCGAGGGGCCTGCCCCTAGGCTATACAGCTTGATCGGCCCGGTTAATTGGCCGCCAACTTGTCGATGTTTTTGACCTTCTTAATGTCGCGCTTGAAGCGGAAGCTGAGATCGATGGTCTCTATGGGTTCGTTGCGGAAGTTGTAGCGCAACCCGAACTCGGGAATGTGGAAGGCGATTTCGGCGACATCATCGTGGATCTTGGAGAAGACCACATAGCCTTCGACCTCTTGCCCCGAAAAGCAAAAATCGTCGTCTGGATATCTGGCTCTATTGTAGATATCGCGGCGTTCGTCGAAGCGCAAATAACCCAAGCCGTTGAAAGCTATCGGGAAACGCCGGAAATACTCCTCTACGTCATAACTCCCCCAAGGATAATAGCGCCGCCCATTGGCCGACTCCACGGTCACCGTTAGTGGATCGAACTTAACTTTGGGGTATTCGTAGTTTTTGACCGTGATCTTGAAAATGGACAAGCGCTGCGGTGCCTTACCCGTGCGCGGATCGATCCAATTGCCATAGGTGAACGGGTTGGATGGTAGCTCGTCGGCCGGACCGCTGGCGTTGGTAGATTGGGCCGGGTACTGGCGATTGATCTCCTCGTCCTCCATGGGCCGCACGGACACTTCGAGGCGGTTCTGTACGAAGGTGACCGTACCGTCGTCGAGGATTTTCATGCTCGATCCTTGAATATCGGTCTGCTGCTGGGCCACCTCTAAGGGCTGGAACCGCCCGGGAACTAGGTAATGGCCGCAGCCCAATAAGAGGGCCACAGCGACGAGGATGGAAATTTTTTTGCAAGCGTACATGGAAACACTCCTCTCTGACAAACTCATAGCTCAACTGGGTTGGCAGCTTGTCTGCGTCGGGAGACAAACTCCCCCAACCGCCCTTCCTCCACGGCGACGAGTTCAGCGTATTTTTCGCGCAGTTGCGCGATGTAGCGGTCGAATAAGGGCACGGCTTGGGCGTCGCGCAGATCGCGCGTAACTTGCGCTTGTAGTTCCCGCCCGAGCGCGCCTGAGCGGGCGTAGCGTTGTGCATTGGCCTCGTAAAAGGCGCGCACCTGCGCGGGGTCAAGCTGGATGTGCGCGTAAATTTCTCGCTCCCACAAGGCTTGGATCAGCTTCTGTTGGCGCATCTGGGCGCGGCGCGGTTCCAGCTCGGCATCCAGACCGTGTTTGTGCGCCTCCTGCGGTAGAATCTGGTCGGCGACAAAGGCCCGCGTCACCTTGAATCCGAGAGCGCTGACATCGGTCGGCTGCGACCCAGCGTCTGCCCCGAGTCGGGCGAGAGCCTGCTGGTAGTCATCGACGTTCCAATCTCCCGCAGCACTGCGGACCAACCGCACCTCCGGCCGCGCCACGCCTGCGGCGACCTGCCGCAACGCGGCCGTGTCTAATTGCACTGCGTGCTGGCTGGTCAATTGCTCTAGATAGGCTAAGTTCGCCTGTTGCTTCTTGTGCCGAGTTAGGGTCGCTTCCACGAGCGGGCGGCAGTCTGCCAACGAGACCTCGCGCTCGGCAGCTACGGCTACCACTAAAAATTGCCCATCCGTTTCTACCAACTCAACGGTCCCCACTTCCTGCAGGAACAGGGCAGCCGTGCGCGCGTCGCCGGCGTTGAGCGCGTTGAGCCACCCGCTTTCGCTCCACTCCCCGTCCAAATCCAATCCTTCTTGCGCCTTTCTCAGAGCCGCCAAGGCTGCGGCCCGCTCGCGCACGGGCAAACGCCGCAAGCGAATTTCGCGGCCCGCGCCCGATTCGGCGAAGAATTCCGTTAGCTCCATTTCCGTATAAGTCAACTGCTCGCCCATCTCGCGTGCGAGCAACGCCTCGACCCGTTCTTTGCGTTCCCAAGCTGCCATTGCATCGGCGACCGCTTCGTCTAGCCCTTGGGCATGTGCTTCGAGCAGCAGCAGCTCTTTGTCGATGAGGGCCTGAAGTTGGCGACGCCAATCCGCAAGCGGCTGGGCTTTGCTGCTGGCGGGTAGCTTTTCTAGCGCTGCGGCAAAATCCCGCTCGCTAATCTCGGCCTCGCCCACTCGGGCCAAGATCGCCGACGCGCTTTCTGGCGGTGCGTCGGCGCAGGCCCATAAGCCCAAGGCTAGCAGAGCCGTCTGCGGCTTTAGAAGCTCCATCCCCTTCTTTCGGCTGGCCGGCCGCCCAAGCGCTCTTCTTCTAGCCCGGCATAGAGTTCGATGAAGGCAATGGTATTGCTCACATCTTGGTCGGTGAGATTGGCAAAGTTGATGTCGTTGACCTGAAAGCCAACGTTGGAGGTGACGCTGTATCCTTGGTACTGAACCCGATTGGTGTACTGCACGGTGAACACTCTGCCGATGAAATCGTCGATGTATTCGGGCGGCAATGGGTCGGGAATCGCCACGGCATTGCGGAAAATTATGGCCTCCACTCCGACCTCGACGCGGCTTCTCGTCAGCACGGGGAACACCGCGGATAGGGAGAAAATTTCGCTCAACTCGTTGATATCGAGCTGGACGGCGCGCGGTTGGGTGCGCTTGCGCCACATGTTTTTCCAGCGCGGGATCAAGGTGATGTTGCGTCCAATGGAAAACGGATAGTCCGCTTTGTTGATCACGCCGTAGAACGCGCTATCGCGGAGGCGATCGGCTGCGTCATCGCGCTGCTTGAAGTGATCGAGGCGGAACTTGTTGACAAAGGTCAGGTTGCCCCGGGTGTACTTGTAGCCGACGAAGCTCTGATTGACGAGGGTGTTTCCGGTGAGTAGGGGGTCGTCAAAAGGTTGCAAGCCGCCAATGGAGCCAGGGCGCTGCACCCATTGCAGCAGGTTGTCGGCGATGTTGTCCTCGACGGACTTGATCATGTGAAAGGCTTCGAACTTGCCCGTCCTAGAGATGTCGCGCACCGCGCTGAGCAAGGCGTATATGGCTGTTGACCGCTCTTCGCCAGCGATCAGCCACTCGCGATTGCGGCCTACGGTGAGATTAATTCCTGGATAAATCTCGGCTCCCCCGTACACGTTCCAGCCGCGATGCCCTTTGCGGTAGGGATAGTCGGCTTCGTCGTCGTTTTCAAAGCGATCCACTACGGTATTGTGGTTCATATCGACGCCGAAGAGGAAGTCTGGCGGGTCGATGTAGTGGCGCAAGAATGGCTCTTCGTAGTCCGGGGTGAGATTGGAGTTTTCGTTGAAATCCGAGAGCAAGTCGTTGTTTTCGTCGAGACCGGGGAAGACGG
>VXZF01000489.1:3608-4619 GCA_009845645.1 Gemmatimonadota bacterium
TGTCGCCGCCGCAACCGCCAAAGCGCGGCCAATCGACGAGCTGGTCTTGATCGTCGTTATCGTCGATGTACTCGAACCAGTTCTGGCGCTGATTTTCGTAATCCACCACATCGTTTTGGTCGGTGATGTACCCGCGCGTGGTGTACCCATAATCCATGCTGAACACCTCGCCGTAACCAAAGTAGCGGCCAGTGCGACGCGTGGCGTTGACGAACCAAGCATCGGCTGTGCGATCGCTCTTTTTGAGGTTGCTCAGTTTCTGGATGTTGATGTTGGGATAGCGCTGAAACTGGGTGTTGCGTGCGAATTCTCCCCGCACCTCTAGGCCCCATATATCCTCAATGGTCAAATCGACGCTGGCGATTTGGTTAGCCGAGGGTAGCCCGTAGTCAAAGCGGACGACGCGCTGGTTGGTATTGTCGCGCACATTGCCTTCCGAGCGAGTGACCGGCAAAAAGATGGGCTGGCCGTTGATATTCGTCTGCAAGTTGGAGGTTATCTCCACTCGATAGTCGTTGGAGAGCACCATGGCAAAGCTGACCTTTTGCACCACTAGCGGATCGGGCACTCGATAGCGGAGGAGAATCGGTGCCTCTTCGAGGGCTTCGAGGAAGCCCTCGCGCTGGCGGCCGCCCTCAATGGTGGGATTGACGGAGGTATCTTGGCCATCGACGATCATCTGCGACGAAAAGAACAAAGCGCCAGAGCCGTCGCCGGGCGAGTCGTCAGAGATGCGGATGACGATTTCGGTGACGTTGCCCGAATTTTGGCTGCTGGTGAGCAAGCCGGCGCGCGAGTTTTCCGAGAAATTGCTGCTCGCCGAGCCGAAGTTCGTATTGACATACGTGACACCCAAGCCCATGAAGTCGCCGACTTGGGCAGTGCCGCGCAGGCCGATAAAGTTGGTGAAGTCCGTATCTTGTACTCGGTTGGACCCCTGTGCTATCCTTACCGGCTCATTGACGCGCGACAGCAGCACGGTGGCCTCGTACTTGTCGGACGCAAAGTCCC
>VXZF01000434.1 GCA_009845645.1 Gemmatimonadota bacterium
TTCGGCCTCGCGCCGATACCAGATAAACCGATCGACGACGAAGCGCAGCCGTTCAGCCGCCAGTCCCTAGCTCGTTTCAAGGCGCAGTACGAGAAAAACGGTTATCAGCTGTCGGTCATTGAAAGCCGTCCTCCCATGGAAAAGATCAAACTAGCCCAGCCGGGGCGCGATGAAGAGATCGCCGTCGTCTGCGAGTTCATCCGCAACATGGGGGTGGTCGGCATCCCAGTGTGGTGCCCTGCGTGGATGCCGATCCTCTTCGTGATTCGCACGTCGTCCGACATCCCGACGCGAGGCGGTGCCAAGGTGACCGGCTTCGACCTTGAAGAATTCAACAAGACCCACCCCGCAGGCGAGCACGGCGAAGTCACCGAGGAGGACCAGTGGGACAACCTGAAATACTTCCTCGAACGCGTTGTCCCCGTCGCCGAAGAAGCGGGAGTCAAGCTCGCCATGCATCCCGACGACCCGCCCCTGTCGCCGATCCAGGGCATCGCCCGCATCATCAGCAGCGTTGAGAACTACCAAAAGATGGTCGATCTCGTTCCCAGCCCGGCAAACGGCATCGGCCTCTGTCAGGGCAACTTCGGCCTGATGACCGACGACCTGCCAAGCGTCATTCGCCATTTCGGCGAGCAGAAGAAGATTCACTTCGTCCATTTCCGCGACATCAGGGGCACGCCGGAGAAGTTCGACGAGGCCTTCCACGACGACGGCAAGCACGACATGGCAGCCTGCGTCAGAGCCTATCGCGACACTGGGTACGAGGGGGTCGCACGCCCCGATCATTTCCCGCAGTTGACCTACGAGGATTTCGTCGATGTGCACTCGATGGAGCGCCTCTACGCCATTGGCTACATGAGGGGCCTGATCGAGGCGGTGTACAGCGAATGACTGCGAAACTGTTCGGTAGATGGCCGATCGCCCGTCGCTGGACGCAGATCCCCGGCTATAATGCCGTTTCTCAGGAGAATTGCTCGTGAAAGTAGCCATCATGGGTGCCGCCGGGTGGGTTGGTCGGGCCGTGCTGGAAAACTTCGCCGGTCGCCATCAGGTGCGCGCCTTCGATTACAGTCCCGAAGCTTGGGCGACGTACCACCGCTTCGACGGCGACTGGGAGGGAGAAAAGCACTACGGGGACATCGCCGACTTCCACGCCGTCCACAAGACCTTGGCAGGCATGGACGGCGTCGTCCATCTAGCCGCCTACTTTGGCTACGAAAACCCGCCCGAGGACGATGTGAATCCCTTTCTCATCAACCTCAAGGGGATGTGGAACGTCTTGGAGTCGGCCCGTCGCCACGAACTCAAACGAGTGGTGCACATGGGTTCCTGCGTCGTGCAACATCCAGACGGCCTTTTCCTATCGTCGGATGTCCGCAGCAAGGAAGGAAGCCCGTACGGCATTTCAAAGCGCCTGCAGGAGGAAATGTGCCGCCAGTACCACGACGCCTACGGCCTGAGGATCATCGTCTTCCGGCCCTGTAGCATTGGCGACAGCAGACTCGGAATCAGTCGAGACGGCAACCCCACTCGCGGCGGCGTTAGCTGGGTCTGCCGACACGATTTGGCTGAGGCCTGCCACTTGGCGCTCACATCCGAGACCATTGATTTCGACATTATGCACACGGCCAGTCACCCGGACGCGGATAAGTACTGCAACGTCGCTCGGTCTCGGGAGCTACTAGGGCTGGAATACAAAGGATACTTCCCCGGCGACTGACAGCATTATCTTCCTCACCCAGCAATTCCAAAAGGAGCACCATGCCCCACTACGACGTCCTGCTCAAAAACGGCCATCTCATCGACCCCAAAAACAACATCGACGGCCCGGCCGACCTCGCCGTCAAAGACGGCAAAGTTGCCGCTGTAGGGCCGCAGTTGCCCGGCACTGCGGAACGACAAGCCGATGTCTCTGGCCTCTACGTCACTCCCGGCCTCATCGACATCCACCTGCACGTGTACGGCGGCTTTAATGCTTGGCTCTTCCCCGACCCCCATAACCTGCCGCACGGCGTCACCACCTGCGTCGATACGGGCGGTGCTGGATACAAGGATATTGCGGATTTCAAAGAGACCATCATGGACCAGTCCATCACTCGCGTCCTCGCCTTTGTCAACATCGTCGGCGCCGGCATGACCGGTCCGCCTGAGCAGGACACCACCGATATGGACCCCATCCCCTGCGCCGCCGCGGTCGAGCGCTATCCCGAGCACATCGTCGGGGTCAAATCGGCCCATTTTGGTGGGCCGGGATGGGAATCGACCGGCGGGGCCATCGAAGCGGCGCGACGGGCCGGCACCATCGTCATGGTCGATTTCTCGCCCAAACCCACCCGCACGTACCCCGAATTGCTCGCCCGCTACAGCCCCGGCGACATCCACACGCACTGCTACTCCATGCGCACGCCCATGCTCGACGACAACGACCGCATTTTCGACTTTGTCTGGCAGGCCCGCGAACGCGGCGTGATCTTCGACTTGGGCCACGGCAACGCCTCCTTCCGCTTCCACATTGCCGTGCCAGCCATGGCCCAAGGCTTCCCGCCCGATACCATCAGCACCGACCTGCACCGCCGCAGCCGCCTGCTGCCCAATGCCACCATGAATATCACCATGTCGAAAATGCTGGCCCTGGGAATGCCTTTGCAGGAGATCATCTACCGCTCGACCCAACGCCCCGCCGAAGTCATCCACCGGCCCGAGCTAGGCCACCTGAGCATAGGCGCAGAAGCCGATGTGGCAGTGCTAGCCGTGCACGAAGGCCGCTTTGGCTTTGTCGATGCCACTCGCAGCACCCTGCAAGGCAGCCAAAAAATAGAGGGCCGCATGACCCTCCGAGCCGGCGAAATTGTCTGGGATCAGGACGGTTTGAGCTTGCCGTCGTGGGAGGAAGGGCCGCGCTAAGCGCTCGACTTATTGCAATCCAGCGTAGAGGGTAACAAAACTCTGGGTAGCCGTGAGAGTCTCGGCCTCCGCAAAATCTTTGCGCTCCACCACAAAGCCGGCTAGAGCTTGGATCCGATACCCTAGATAAGCCGACTCCGTTACTAGCTGGAAAGCCCAACTCAGCGAGTTGAAGTCCTCACTATCTCGATCTAAATCGTTGAAAGAGGCGTACTCCACCCCAGCCTGCGCCCTAGTCGCCGACAAAAGCTGAGTCTCCAACAACACCGAAACCAACTCCAGCAGCGTCGTTTGCTTCGCCTGATCAAACAGCGACCGACTCTGTTGCACCCACTCGCTCTTCCAACGAGGCTCCACAGTCACGCCCCGCCAAGCGTAGCGGTAGCTCGCCTTGTTGATCAAGCCAAAGAAAAAGTCCGATGGAGCTAAATCGTGCTGTCGGCGCTGATTCGCGCTCATCAACTGCCGGAAAAGCACCCAGTTAAGCTTGCTCATCACCTGGAGCTTTTCGCCGGTCAGACTGTGACCGACAAAAAGCTGATTGACCCACGTATCCCGCGCCAACAGCGGATCGTCAAGACCCACTAACTGCCCGCCCCGCAAGGTGTTGTCCGGCCGCCACTGCAAGAGCGGATTGGGAATGTCGTCCGCGACCAATTGGCTCATCTCAAACAGCCGCACTCGGCCCCAGCGCGGCCACACCCGCTCGTAGCCCACCTGCACGTACGTGCTGTGATTTTTGCGGTCGGCTGAGATCTGCGCCTCGCGCAACGCCCCGGCTTTGAGCTGCCAGTGCCGACCTAGCCCCACCCCACCATAGACGTTGAAGCCAGCCTGATCGCGGCGATAGGGGTAGTCCGGCTCGGTGTCATTTTCGTACAGATCAACCCAGAAGTTGTGGTTCATGTCCACGCCAAAGAGGAACTCGGGCCGGTCCACCTGGAAGCGCAGGAAGGGCTCTTGGTAATCGGGAATGTTATTGGCCTTGACGCGATTGTCGTTCTGGTTGAAGTCGGGCACCAAGTCGTTGTTCAGATCCCAACCGGGAAAGACCTGCCGATCGTCAACCAGAAAATCGGCGCGGAAGGCATCGGGGAAGCGGTCTTGATCGTCGTTGTCTTCGACCAGATCAAAGCGGTTGCCCTGCCGGGCGTAGTCGAGTCCAGTAGTAGTAGTGACAAAAGCTTGGGTATTGTAGCGCGGGTCAATGGAATACACCTCGCCGAACAACAAAAACGGTGCCCAAGTTTTGCGCACATTCACCATCCAGGCTGGCGCACTGGGTTGGCCCTTAACCCCCGCCGAGGCCGTGTGGGTTTCCTCGGCGACATTGGGGTATTGACGCCAACTCCAACTCAAGTCGTATTCGCCATACACGTCGAATCCCAACAGATCCTGCACCCGGAGTGTGCCGCCGCCCACAGTGGTAGCAGTAGGCAGGCCGTAGGCAAAGTTGACCACGCCTAAATTGGAAATGTCCTGCACATTGCCCGCCGCCTGCGACACCATCGTAAAAAAGGGATTTTCCGTCGGCGCTACGTCGAGCCGGGTAAATCCCTCTTCGCCCAAGCCGCGCACTCCCTCACCCGGATCGAGCAGTCCCAACTGGCGATCAGAACTCATCCAGACCTGATAGTCGTTGGCCAGCACCAGCCGAAATTCTACTGCGACAATCTCCGACTTGTCGGCCGCAGCCCGGTTGCCAAACG
>VXZF01000764.1 GCA_009845645.1 Gemmatimonadota bacterium
CATATATATTAATTAAATTTTATATAAAAATGATATAAATATAGCGACACTGTTGCGTCCCCACTCCCACCACGGAGGTATCTTATGAAGCCAATGGTCACGCTTTTTTTCTTGCTGTTCCTCGCCCATTCAGCTCTGTCTGCCGCCGAGCTAAAAGGCACAGTGCGCGATGCCGAAACCGGCGAATCACTGCCGGGTGCTAACGTATATATAGAAGGCGTCGAGCGCGGAGCCTCTACAGACCTCGACGGACAATTTGCCATCGCCAATGTCGGCGCAGGCAGCCACACGCTCGTCGTAAGCTTTATCGGATACAAAGAACACCGCAGCCCCGTTGTTGTAGAAGCGGATGCGGTCGAGCTGTTTGTCGAGCTCATGCCCGAGGTTTTTCGCGGCAAAGAAATCATCATCGTCGCCGATCGGGCCAAAATGCGCGAAACACCCGTTGCCTTCTCCGACGTGCCCAAAGCCGATATGCAGCGCAAACTCGGCTCGCGCGACCTGCCGCTGATTTTAAATGATACGCCGGGCGTTTATGCGACCGCGCAAGGCGGGGGGGCCGGCGACTCTCGCATCAATGTGCGGGGTTTTGACCAGCGCAACGTCGCCGTTATGATCAACGGCGTACCCGTCAACGACATGGAAAACGGCTGGGTCTATTGGTCCAACTGGGATGGGCTAAGCGACGTCACCTCGTCGATCCAAGTCCAGCGCGGATTGGGGGCCTCCAATCTGGCGATTGCCTCGGTGGGTGGCACGATGAACATCATCACCGATATCGCCAGTCAACGGCGCGGCTTCAAACTCAAACAGGAGGCTGGGAATAACGCCTTTTACAAAACCACGCTCAATTTTTCCTCGGGTTTGATCGATAAAAAAACCGCTTTCACCGTGGGCATGACGCGCAAAAGCAGCGAGGGCCTGCCCGCTCAGGCGTGGTCGTCGGCGTGGGCCTACTTTGGTGCGTTGAGCTTTTTGGCATCCGACACGCACAAAATTGATCTGTTCGTCACTGGCGCACCGCAGCGTCACGGGCATCGTCTCTACAAGCAATCCATTGCAACCTTTGATGCCGATTACGCCCGCTCACTGGGCATTGACGTTGCAGACGCAAGAAACTACGGCGTCGATTACAATCCCAACTGGGGACGCTCGCCCTTTTCGTCCTATCAAGAGTATTACAACGGCAGTGTCCACGATGCACGCGACAGCGCAATCATCATGGAGCGCGAAAATTTTTACCACAAACCCCAAGCCAATTTGAACTGGTACTGGACCCCCAACGCGCAATTCATGTTATCCAATGTATTCTATTTCTCGCGCGGGAAAGGCGGCGGCACCGGACGTTTGGGTGCCAGTCCGGGCACACTCGACGATGGCAGTATCAACTGGCAACGCGTTGCTGATGAGTTGAATACCCAACCAGCCTCAGAAGCCAACTCCGATTTGGTGGATGCCGGAGAAGTGGGTGCCGATGAAATTGCGGCAGCAACCATTATCCGCAACTCGGTCAATCAGCACTTTTGGTATGGTTATTTAGGCACGGCCGAATACCATTTGAGCGACATCTACAAGCTGACCTTTGGCGCGGATTTGCGCTATTACAAAGGGGAGCACTGGCGCGAGGTGCGCAATTTGCTCGGGGCCGATTACTACGTCTTTGAATGGGACAACAATGCCACCACCTCTGTCAAGCGGCTCGGCGACCGAGTCGCCTACCACAACGATGGGCTTACGCGCTGGGGCGGCGGCTTTGCCCAACTCGAAGGACAGTTTGACAAATTCACGGCCTTTTTGAGCACCTCGGGATCGATGACGGGTTATAAGCGCATCGACTATTTCCGTGCCAAGGTCGATGGCGACTGGGACCAGACAGACTGGGAAAACTTCCCCGGCTACACCATGAAAGTAGGCGGCAACTACAACGCCACGCCCACAGTCAATGTGTATGCTAACATGGGCTGGCTTTCAACCGCGCCTAAGTTCGACTCGGTTTACCACTACGACAACAGTCTGTACGATCCCACATTCAATGAAAAGGTCGCTTCTTTTGAACTGGGTGCTGGTTATTTCAAACGCGGCATGTTTACCGGCAACGCAAACTTCTATTACACCAAGTGGATAGACCGCTCGTGGCCCAAGAGCATTTACAGCGAGGAACTCGATCAGAGCTTCCGATTTTTGCTAAACGGCATTGACGCGCTGCATACCGGCGTAGAGTTAGACCTGAAGGCGCGGCCCCATGCCAAATTCGAGGTGCGCGGCATGGTATCCTTGGGAAATTGGGAATGGCTCAACGACGTCGATGTGACATTTTCGCCCGAAGAGGACCCAGAGACGATCGGCGAATTTCAAGTCTATGCCAAAGGGCTAAAGGTGGGCGACGCAGCGCAAAAGACCCTACACCTGAGCGGTGCGGTATTTCCCACGCGCGGCCTCTACGCCTCGCTGGGTGTGCGGCGGTTCATGGATCACTACGCCAAGTTTGATCCCGCCAACCGCACCGATCCCGACGACCGAGCACAGTCGTGGAAACTCCCAGATTACAATCTAGTGGATCTACACGCGAGTTACACACTGCCCGGCGCTTCGTTTAGCAATATGAAGCTGCGACTGCACGTCTTCAATTTGCTCGACGAAAGCTACGTGTCCGATGCCGATGACGGCGATGGTCACGACGCCGCAAGTGCTCGCGTATTCCTCGGGCTGGGACGTCGCTGGAACATTTCACTGACGTACGATTATTAGCGGTTAGCAGTTCACTTGCCCCGTCTCGGTAGGGTCCCACTTTTTGCGTTGGACCCTACCAAGAATGGGACAGGCGCACGTACAGGTAGCGGCCCATAAAGTCGTATGTGTTGGAATCAGAAGAGCCGAGGAACCCATTGAAGATCATCGCCGGCGGCTGATCGAGTAGATTGTTGATGCCGACGGTCAGGGTGGAGAGCCCAAGGGCCGTCCCCAGTTCATACGATCCACGCACATTGAAGACGCTGTTCGGATCAATCTTGCGGCTCGGGGGTACTTCTTCTACGTCCTCGCGGTACTTGCCCTTGCAGTCGTCGTCTTCGCACTCCTCGAATCCGCCAATGTAGCGCCACGTCAACCCAACGGAAAAACGCTCCTTTGCCAAGCCAACGGAAGCAGTATGACGCCACTTGGGAAACACGCCCAAGTCGTAGTAACCCAAGCCCTTGACCAGCTCAGGACCGCTGGCTGAGGGCAGCGTTTGCTCGTACTTAACGAGCATGTTGCTCTCGAACTGCGCCGAGATAACACCAATGGGCGCATCTGCAATGTAGTTAAGTCCGAAATCCACACCGCTAGTTTCAGTCTCTCCGATATTGGTATTGGTCGCCAGAATCTGGGTGATCAGATGGTTGTCAGGATCGCGCACGACTTGATCGCAATCGGATGGCACGTCCTGCGAGTAGCAGTTGCTCAGGATGAGGCTGGCTGGCAGGGTGCCGATCTCATCCTCGATCTTGGTGGTATAGTAATCGACGGTCAGGTCTAATCCCCCCAAGAAATCCGGCTGATACACCACGCCCGCAGTGATCATCGCGGCCTTTTCCGGATCGAGATCCGTGGACCCACCTAGCCTTGCCAATAGCTGGGCTCGCGAGTCCTCGAAATCGTCCGGGATACCCTGGGCGGCGCAATTCCGCTCCTGCTGAGCGGTCAACTCCCGGACATTGCCCGCTTCATCTACCCTGCTACAGGGATCGCTGACCAAGGGAAACGAATCGCTGACTCCGAGGAACATTTCGGCGATGCTGGGGGCGCGAAAGGCGTTAGAGGAGGTGGCCCGGAAAGCTAGTCCCTGAGAAAGCTGGAGACGGCTTCCGGCTTCATAGGTGAAGCCCCCGCCGAAGGTGTCGTAGTCGAAGGTGCGGCCGGCGGCCGTTGCATCGAGGCTGACAGCTCCTGCTTTGTAGATCGGCAGTTGGGTTTCTGCGTACAGCGCCCTGACCGAGTACGAGCCCTCAGTGGGTAACGCTTTGCTGCCAGTGGTATTTCCCGATGCGGTCATGGGGTCGGGAAGGTAGGCCCCCGCCTCCCAGCGCGACGAGAGACCAGCCGCCACTGCCAGCGGACCGGCAGGCAGGCGCGCCACCTCACCGGTCAAGTTCCACTGCAGGATCTGCTGCCGGGAATAGCCTCGGCCAACGCCAGTGTACTGGATGTAATCTACCATCGGTTGGGTGATGGTGCCGGCGCCGTGGAGGATGTCCAGCGGGACGCAGTCGCCGGTGCAATCCTCATCCGGCCCGAGAGCGTGTTTTACGTGATTGAGGATGAAATGGCCCTCGTTGACATTGGTGCCCTCGCTGCGACCGTAAGAGAAAGACAAGTCGGCGTCAAAGCTCCCGAGCCGATGGTCCAGCCCCAGGACCATGCGGTAGGTATCGATATCCTGGAGGAAGTTGCGATTCCCCGCCTCGACAAAGCGCCGGCGGACATCGATGAAGTCGCGGCCGAATTCGTTGTACCGATTGGTGGCCGACACCACGATCCCATCGCTGATGATAAACAGCGGCGTTGGCGCTAGCTTCTGGTCGGACTGGCGGTTGGTGTACACCACCTCGAAATACGCCTTCGC
>VXZF01000603.1:0-3308 GCA_009845645.1 Gemmatimonadota bacterium
AGTGGCGCGGCAAGTAGGGAAAGAGGGCTTTGTCGTTGGGCAGGGTGTGATGCACATCGCAGTCGATGAGGCGGAATTGGGTGGCTGCGCGGCCGTTTGTGGCTGGGACGGGACTGGCATTGGTAGGCATGGATTATCTCCAGGGATGGGCGCGGATAGATGGTGTAGATAAGAAGCGTCATCCGTAGTGTGTCAAGGGGATTTAAAAGCGGCTTCATGCGGACCCAGCTCGGCTCAACGTAAGTACCGCGATTTCGGAAGGGGCACCGAGCCGCAGTGGCGGACCCCAGTAGCCGGTGCCTCGGTGGACGTAGATCCAAGTGTCGCGAAATTTGTGCAGACCCGCGACATAGGGCTGTTGCAGGGGAATGGCGTACTTCCACGGCACGAACTGGCCGCCGTGGGTGTGGCCCGACAGTTGCAGGTGGCAGTCGGCTTGGCTGGCGACCTCTATGCTGCGCGGCTGGTGCGCGAGCAGGATGCGCACATCGGCCCCATCGCTAGCAGCAAGAGCTTTGGCTGGGTCCGATGCGTGGTCGGGGACTAGCTCGCCAGCGCTGAAGTCGGTCGTGCCGGCTAAGGCTATCCGCCCGCCGTCGCAGTCAATCTGGCGTAGCTCGTTGATCAGGACGTCGAAGCCGAGACGGCGCGCTTGCTCAGTCCAGCTTTCCACGCCCGAGTAGTATTCGTGGTTGCCGGTACAGAAGTAGATTCCGAGCGGCGCGGTGAGTTCGGCTAGAGCGGCTGTGTGTGGGGCGAGTCGTTCAACGGTCCCGTCGGCGAGGTCGCCGGTGAAGGCGATTAGGTCGGGTTGCAATTCGTTGACACGGGCGACGACGCGCTCGACAAAAGGGGCTTTGATGGTCGGGCCGATGTGGAGATCGCTGATTTGGACGATGCGCAGTCCGACTAGCGCGGGCGGGAGATCCGCGATAGGGACATCGACTCGGCGGACCGCTGGCGTGCGGCGGGCTTGGTAGTATCCATAGCTCACCAAGACTACGGCTAGGGCAAAGGTCGCCAAGTCGATGCTGGCATTGGGCGCCGCGTCGATTGGATAGATCAATCCCAAGAGCAGTCCTCCGATATCGCGCAGGACCAGCAGCGTCGAGCAGACGGTGAAAAAGCCCATGCTGAGATAGGCCACCCAAGCGAGGGGATCCGTCAGCCAAGTCAGATGTGGACGGGAGCGCAGGCGAAAGAGCAACAAGGGCGTCAATAGCAGAAACACCAGCGCCAATGCGGCACCGATCTGTGCGGGCGGCGGGAGATAGGGAATGAGCCGCCAGCCCGCATAGCCGTAGATCGAGCCGAGTAGCGTTAGAAAAATCAGCGCAAACATGCCATGGTCTTTGTTTGAGAGGAGGTGCAGCCTTTTATTGTAGAGGCTAGCCAAGACCTTTACAAGTCGAGGTGCGCTGGCCGACGGGTCTTGTCTCCCGTCGGTCGAGTCGTTATTAAAGGAGTTGGAGACAGGGAAGAAAGTTGAACAGAAGGAGACCAATCGTGAAAGTAACCAGCCAACAGCTCGACTTTTTTGAGGAAGAAGGGTACGTCATCATCAAAGGGGGGCTTACCGACGATGATCTCGCGCCGCTCATCGAGGATCACAATATCATCGTCGATGAAATCGCCCGCGACCTACACGGCCAAGGCAAGATCGCCAACCTCTACGAAAACAAGCCTTTTGCGCGGCGCTTAGCGTGTCTGGCCGAAGAGTGCGACGAGGTCGATGGCTGTCCCGACATAGGGGAGACCCGCCGACGCGGCACGTTTGAGTTTTTGCGCAACCAGAACCTCGTCAATCTGATTGAGCCGTTCATCGGTCCAGAAATTACCTGCAATGCCGTGTCGCACGTCCGGCCCAAGATGCCGTCAACAGATGTAATTTTTCATCAGGACGCCGTATTTACCACGCAAGAAGCAAGAGGAATCCTCCAAGTGACCGTCTGGATTCCCCTCGTCGAGTCAACCGAAGAGAACGGCTGCTTGCAGGTCCAGCCTCGGGTCCACCAGCGGCGCATGGTCTATTGGAGGTACGGGCAGGACCTACCCCAGACCGAGCGGGTTAGCCTGCCCATGCAGAAGGGGGATGTTCTGTTCGTCCACAAACTGACGCCCCACGGCTCAGGACCGAACAACACCAACGCCGTGCGCTGGAGCATGGATCTGCGCTACCAGAAGACGGGCGAGCCTTCCCCGCGGCCCGAATGGCCCAGTCTCGTCGCCCGCAGCCGGCGCGATCCCGCCTCGGAGACCGTCTATGAAGACTGGCGCGACCAGTGGGCCGCTGGGCTCGAAAAGACGCCTAAACAGATTCACTACGAGCGTCCAAACAAGCCTCTTCCCTTCACCGGAGAGATGTTCCTAGCGCGTTGAGAAAAAGAACGACGGATGCCGATTGACACACCGCAGTTCCCCAAGCGATTCCTGCGATATGCAACCCGAGAATTTGGCAAAGAAGGCGAGGCGTGGCTTGAGGAACTACCGTCCATTCTCAAGGGGTGCTGCGATAAATGGGGTCTGACACTCGGCCGGCCGACCGAGGAAATCAAGGTCAACTATATCGCCTACGTCGAGATGGGCAATGGGGAAGAGGCCGTGCTCAAGGTGGGCGTCCCCCACGGCGATTTCAGCACGGAGATGGAAGCGTTGGCGATCTACGAGGGCCGTGGGATCAATCGGCTCATTGACTGCGACAAAGCGCTCAACGCCATGCTGCTGGAACGACTGCGTCCCGGCAAGATGCTAGATTCTGTTGGGAACGCGCGCGAGCAAAGCGAGATTGCGGCGCGTATCCTCCGGGAGTTGCACGCGACTCCGCCGCCGTCAAACCACATACTGCCGCACTTTATGGATTGGATGCGAAGTGCATTCGCGGACGCTAGAAGCTGTAAAGATCCCGAGCGGGCGCGGGGATATATCGAGCAGATTCCGCGCGTGGAGTCCATGATGAGAATCCTGATGGAACCGGATGAGCCCCAGATACTGCTACACGGCGATCTTCATCACTGGAACATTTTGTCTGATGTAGATCGCGGCTGGATGGCGATTGATCCGAAGGGCGTCATCGGAGCCTCGTGTCTGGACGTCGGCCGGTTTATCAACAATGCGATGGGATTCGGCGAGACCGCTGCGGAAAAGCGGGAGATCTTGTTAGAGGCGGTGACGGTTTTTAGCGATGTGCTGGGGGAAAACGAGGAGCGGATGTTTGCGGGTGCTTTCTGCGACAAGATCATGGGTTCTTCGTGGGGACTGAAACAGGATCCCGATGAGCATTAGGCGAGCTCGCAATAGGCGCTCAGAGT
>VXZF01000603.1:3318-4585 GCA_009845645.1 Gemmatimonadota bacterium
GTACAGACACACCGAGCCACGCCGCGTTGCACCTACTTGCGCAGATGCAACGCGCATTGTGCGTGGCTGGTCGGGTTTGAGGCGGACTTGCGCTTACAGCCACTCATCCGCCTGTGGTTGTTAACCCTTGAGCCGGTTGATCGTCCTTCTGACGAGGATGGCTATGACGCTGGCGTATAGAGCGATGCTGGCCTGATCAACGATGGCGTCTAAGCGATCGCCAAGCATGTCGAGAATTTCCTGATCCAGCACATTCGCACTTGCTGCAGCGCCAACCGCAATGGTGACTGCCAAGTAGGCCGTCGCGTCCTCGGCGTCGATCGCTATCGCCCCGTATATCAGGCCCAGAACGACTAGCGCGAGCGTCAGGATGCCTCCTCCGATCGGAGCACCTGCCGCACCCTGAATGATAGCCACAAGAGCCATCAGGCCAATGATAATCCTGACTGCCATTTCTCCCTCCTAGAGTAAGGTTGATAACGACCAACGCCCTCAACCTTCCGTGACGGTCACCGAAGGTATAACGCGGTCGCAGGAACCACACCGCCAATGGAGAAAAAAACTGTTTCAGAAAAAATCGATTATATGCCTATATGTCGTTCCGCCGGGATCGAATCTGTAGCTTGGTGCAGCTTGGTTAACTTGGTATAGGAAGAGCCGAACCATTCAGCGTCGCACCAATAGTTCGGATGGATAATGTAGAGAGATACGACATTATCGGGCGCGCATCAAGAAAATAATGATGCGCCATAGTGTGGGGGGACGTTTATAGGAGCACTAAGCTAGGCAATGATGCCGCCGCCGAGGCAAATTTCACCGTCGTAGAACACGGCGTGCTGGCCCGAAGCAATGCCGGGATCGGGCGTGGATAAGGAGATGTGGGCACGATCCGGCGCGAGCATTTGCACCTGACAGGGTACTAGGGCTGGCCCATGTCGGAGCTTGACGTGGAGTGTGCCGTGCTCCGGTGCTCCGGCGATCCAATGGATTTGTTTGGCGATCAGCTCGCGGCGTCCGGTTCGCGTCGGCGCACTGCCGTGGGCGATGTACACGATGTTGTTGGCGACGTCTTTGTCTGTCACATACCAAGGGCCGCCGCCGAGTTGCAGGCCATGCCGCTGGCCAATGGTGTAGAACCAATAGCCGGGGTGCTCGCCCTTCTTTTCCCCGCTCGCCTGCTCGACTATATCGCCTCGGGCCTCTCCCAAGTGAAAGCGGACGAAGTCCCGGTAGTTGATCTTGCCCAAGAAGCACATGCCTTGGCTGT
>VXZF01000003.1 GCA_009845645.1 Gemmatimonadota bacterium
TGCCGCCGGTAAAGGATCTGCCAGCGGATGCAGGGGCGCAGTGGAGGGTCCGGGCCGCACTGGGAGCTTTGGTTTTCGTGCTCCACGCAATAGCCACGCAGGGGCCTTTGTGGAGCGAGTGGCTCGAACGCCTGCGGTTAGGGACGGGGTCGTGACGGCCGGGATTGTCGGGCTGGCCACCGGGATCGCTGCGCTCGCAGTCTATGGCATGACGCTGTGCCCGACCGTGTACGTGGAGGGGAGCGGCGAGCTGATTGGCGCGGCCTACAAGTTGGGAACGGCGCATCCGACCGGGTATCCTCTGTTCTGCCTCAGCAGCCGCTTAATTGCGTTGGCACTGCCGTGGGTTAGTCCGGCTATGGCGATCAATGTCGCGTCGGCTCTGTTTGCTGCTGCCTGTTGCGGAGTCTTGGCAGCCGTGCTCTATGGGCGCGGAGTGCGGCCCGTGGTAGCCTTGGCTGCGGCTTTGGCGCTGGCGTTCTCGCGCACCTTTTGGTCTCAGGCTGTCATCGCCGAAGTTTATGGCTTGGCCTTGTTGCTGGTGGTCTTGGTTCTGGCTCAAACCCTTAGAACGTGTGAGCGCAAGGAGCCACGCCAAGTACTCCTCTTAGGCTGGCTCATGGGCTTGGGGCTAACGGCTCACTTGATGCAGGTACTCGTCTGGCCGGGCGTGGTCGCGGTCTTGGCTTGGCGCTGGCCCGCGTTGTGGCGGCGGCCCTTGTTGCTGGCGCAGGGGATGCTCGCTGCGCTGGGGGGGTACAGCTTGGTGGCGTACCTGCCGCTGCGCAATGGCAGGGGTTCGGGGTTTCACTGGGGACCACTCGGCGACTTAGCGGCCCTGTGGCAGCACTTGAGCGGTGCGCTGTATCGCTCGTCGTTTTTTTCATTGCCCTTAGAGGGCATGTTGCTCAATGCCCAGCGCTGGCTGGTGCAGGCAGCGGGCGAGTTTCATCTCGCACTAGTGCCATTGATTGCTTGGGGTGGGTGGGCGGCTTGGCGGCGTGATCGCAGTGTATTGGTCTTGGTTGGAGGGGCGATCGCCTGCAATTTGATCGCCGCGCTCAACTACCACCGCGATCCCAATGGCCTGCCGGTGTTTTACTTGCTCAGCATAGTGGGGTTGGCTGTGTGGTTGGGCATGGGGTTGGATGCGTTGGCTAGTCGGGTGCGACCGCTCGTCTCGGTACCGCTCGCCGCGCTCGTCGTCGCCTTGGTACTAACCGCGCACTACGAGGCATCCGATCGCCGCGAGAATTGGGTTGCCGATCGCTATGGCCGCGACATTCTCGCCGACTTGCCCGAGGGCGCGATCCTGATTACCGAGGGCGACGATGCAGCCTTTGCGCTCGACTACCTGTTGCGCATAGAGGGCTTGCGCCCGGATGTGACCCTTTACAACCGCATGGGGAGGGGGACGGATATACTCGCTTGGAGCGAGTATGCGCTGACGCCGCTCAGGCGGGAACAACTGCGCTGGCGGCGCGAGGCCGCATTGGCTCGGGGCAAGCGGCCCCTTTTTTATTTGGTCCCGCGTCGCTCGCCGATTTCGGGGTGGGTGTTTGTGCCTGCGGGCTTGGTCTATCGCCTACAAGCACCCAACGACAGCACGGAGGCCGCCCCGCAGATCGAAATGGGCAATGCGTTGGCCGCGGACTTTTTCCGCGATCCGTGGGTGCGAAAGATCCAAAGCAATTATTATTTTATGGCCGGCGAGGAGCGCCTATGGACTGGGGATCGAGCTGGGGCGATGGCCGCGTACGAGCAGGCCGCGGCCACCGCGTTCGACTCGCGTACCACGCGCTTTAACGTGGCACTTAAGTTGTTTGAAATCGGCGAGTTGGATCGCGCTATGAGTCATGCGGCAGACGCGGCGGCCATCGACCCTTGGCAGCCTACGCCCTATCGCTTGATGGCGCACATTGAGCAAGAACAGGGGCGCTACGACGAGGCGCGGCGCTGGCGGAAAAAAGCAGGGGAGTTGCTGCGGGTGCCTTGATAGAGTATTAAATAAAGTTACGGTCGCTTTCCCTTTTACGCCGCTGAGGGTCGCTATGGAAAAATTAAAACGCATACTCGATCCGAATAAGGTTGTCCTAAACCTCGCGGCGCAGCGCAATTTCGACGCCATTCGCGAATTGGCCACCGTGCTGTTGCAAGACGAGGTCGTACCCGACCAAAAGCGCTTGATTGCGGCCTTGATTCAGCGCGAGCAACAGGCCTCCACCGGCATTGGCAAGGGCGTGGCCGTGCCCCATGCACATGAGGATGGAATCCAGCGCCAGCTCTTGGCCATCGGCATCTCGCAGGCCGGTATTGACTTTAGCGCGCCCGATGGTCAACTCGTCCACATCATCGCGCTGTTGGTCACGCCCCTCAAACACCAAAAACAGCACATGGCGCTGCTGGCGGCCCTGTCGCAGCGCTTGCAGCAAGAGAAAGTGCGCCAACGCTTGCAGCAAGCCGCTGATGCAGCCGAGATTGTCGATATTTTTACTGGTGATTCACCTCCCGGCTGAGGGCAGCGCGAAAATCATGGTTCCAGCATTCACTAGGGCGGTGCACGCCCCCCTATTCGAGCAGCATTCGTGCTTTCTCGCCGGGCCGCTCGTGGCGGGGCAGCGGCAGGCCCTGATTGAGCGACTGCGGGTTTTGCTCGCAGCCGGAGTGCCTGGGTACGCAATTTTGGTGCTGTTGCCCGACCGGGCGACCGCGCGGCGCTTTCGCCAAGCAGTTGATCGGCTTGACTTAGGCCCGTACAGCAGCGTTGATCTACAGACGTACTACGGGCTAGCGAGTCGATTGGTGCGGCTGTTTTGGCCGTTGGTGGCTGGTAAGGTCGGCTTTGCGGCCCCAGCGCGACCGCCGGTTTTCCTCAACTATGAGGCCGCCCAATACCTGATGGGGCAGGTGGTGGAGCCGCTGCTCGCCGAGGGCTATTTCGAGGGGCTATACCTGCGGCCCCAGCGCATTCTCTCCCAATTGCTCGACAATTTGAACAAGGCGGCTGTAGCGGATTTTGCGCTCGTGGAGGTGGCACCGCGCCTGAGTCGTGCTTGGGCTGGGGAAGAGCAGCGGTTGCGCGTGTACGAACAGGTGCAGACGTGCATCGATCGCTACCGCAGCCACTGTCTGCGGCACGGGTTGCTCGACGCATCGCTGGTCTTTGAGGTCTGCAATCGCCATCTGATCGCGCAGGAAGAGTTCTGGCGCTACTTCACCGAGCGCTATCACCATCTCTTGGTTGACTCGGCCGAGGAGCTGGTGCCGGTGGCCGGCGATCTGGTGAGGCGACTCTTGCCGCGATGTGACTCGGCCCTGTTGGGCGGAGACGCGCAAGCTGGCTTCCGCATCTTTTTGGGCGTTGATGCGCCCGGTGCCACCGAGCTACAGCAGCAGTGCAAGGAGACGATCTCCGTGGTTCCGGAGGCATGTGCTAGCCGGGATATGGTGGCCTTTGCCGACCGCATTGGTGCGAAGTTGGGGCAGGCGACCGACGGAGCCTCAGGAGGATCGCCGCGGCTGGCAGTGGCGGATGTGGTGCAGACCCACTACCGGGGGCAGATGGTCGAGGCCGTGGCCCAGCGGATCGTCCAGAAGATCGCCGAGGGCGTGGCCCCGGGAGAAATCGCAGTCGTGGCTCCACACGCCGACGGGGTGTTGCGCTTCCTCTTGTCCGAGACTTTTCGCGCCGCCGATATTCCCTTTGCGATCGTGCGGCGCTACGAGACGCTGCGCGAAGAGCCGGTGGTGCGAGCCTGTCTGGCGCTGGCCATTCTCGCCCATCCCGATTGGGGCCTTCGGCTCTCGCTCTTCGATTTGTCCGGGGCGTTGGAGCGGGCGCTCAAGCCCCTCGACCGGCTGCGGGCCGAGTTGATGGCGCGGCACTTATACGATCCGCGTTCGGGTCAACTTAAACCCGCGAGCGAGTTGAACGCTACTATGGAAGAGCGGCTAGGCCGGGCTGCGCTCGCTCGCTATGAAGTACTGCGCACTTGGATCGAAGCGTATCGCAGCGGCGCGGCCGACCCTTGGGACCATTTTTTGCGCCGGCTCTTCGGGGAGGTGCTGTCGCACGCCGCGCTGGAGCCTGAAGACGCCGAGGTGTACAGCAAACTGATTGCCTCGGCTACCTCGTTCCGCGAGGTGGCTCCAGCGATGGCGCTAGCGGGCGCGGCAGTTGGCCAGCGCTACGTCGAGATGATAGGGTCCGGGGTCGTCGCCGCCCAATACCTGACCGATGTCGATCTCGACGAGGCCCCTGAGTCCATTGCCCTCGTCGCGCCGGTCTATACCTATTTGCTCTCCGGCCACGTGGCGCGCTACCAGTTCTGGCTGGACATCGGCTCGGCCAACTGGTGGGAACCGCTACATCAGCCCTTGACCAACCACTACGTGCTGACCCGACGCTGGAGCTCGGAAGACCGCTGGACCGACGCGGTGGATTACTCAATTCGCAACCGCAACCTCTATCGCTTGGTGAGGGGCCTGTGTTTGCACTGCCGCGATGGGATTTACCTCTGTGCCAGCGAGTCGGAAGGCCACGGCTCGGCGCAGGATGGGCCGCTGATGATGGCGGTGCA
>VXZF01000488.1 GCA_009845645.1 Gemmatimonadota bacterium
GACAGCGAGGGCAAGGTGCGGGTCGGGTCGCTGGCAGAGACCGGGCCGATTGGCGACGCTGGTTTGCTCATCAACGCCACGGCGCTGGGGATGCACCCCCGCGAAGACGTTTCGCCGCTAGCGGATCCTTCGTGCCTGCACGAGCACATGCTGGTCGCCGACATTGTGTACAACCCCTTGGAGACCGTGCTCATGCGGCAGGCCGCCGCCGCTGGTGCATCCGCGATCAACGGCTTGGGGATGCTCGCTTGGCAGGGCGCGCGTTCGTTTGAGATATGGACGGGTGTCGAGCCGCCGGTCGAGGCGATGATTGCGGCCGCACTGGAGCATTTTCCCGCTTAGGTCGCTACAAAGACAGTCAACATACATAACGCATGATAACCGAATCATTAGAAACGCGCATTAGCGCGGCACTGGCCCGAGCGGGCGCGCCCGCGGATTCCCCGGCCCTTGTCGGCCCGGCGACTCGCCCGGAGTTCGGCGACTATCAGGCCAATGGCGTGATGGCCGCGGCCAAGAAGCTGAAGACCAATCCCCGCGCGTTCGCCGCTCGGGTCGTGGAGGAACTGGATCTGGAGGATATGGCCGCGTCTGTGGATATAGCTGGCCCGGGCTTTATCAATATCCAGCTCAAAGGCGAGTGGCTGGCCGCACAGTTAGGGAATGTGCTAGCCGATCCGCGACTCGGCGTACCCAAGGATACGACGCAAAAGGTTGTAATCGACTACTCGCATCCCAACTTGGCCAAGGAAATGCACATCGGCCATCTGCGTAGCACGGTCATCGGCGATGCCATCGCCCGCGTCCTCGAATTTTCAGGCCACGAGGTCGTGCGCCACAATCACGTAGGCGACTGGGGGACGCAGTTTGGGATGCTGATCGCTCACTTGGACGAGATCGCGGACCCGGCCCCGGAATTGGCCGATCTAGAAGTATTCTACCAGTCGGCGCGCCAGCGCTTTGACCAAGATGCAGCCTTTGCCGATCTGTCGCGGGAATACGTGGTCAAGCTGCAAAGCGGCGACCCACATGTGCAGCGGATGTGGCAGCAGTTCATCGACGAATCGCTCGCCCACGGCCAGCGCATATACGACGCGCTCGGGGTCGGTCTCAAGCCCGAAGATGTGCAGGGAGAGAGCGCGTACAACGACGACTTACCCCGCGTGGTCGAGGATTTGCGGGCCAAGGGCTTGCTGGTGGAGTCTAACGGCGCGCAGTGCGTCTTCTTAGAGGAATTCAAAAACAAGGACGGCCAGATCACGCCGATGATCGTGCAGAAATCGGACGGCGGCTACCTCTATGCGACGAGCGACCTCGCGGCCGTGCGCTATCGGGCCGGCGTACTCGCCGCCGACCGCATCCTCTACATCGTGGATGCGCGTCAATCGTTTCACTTGCAGCAGGTCTTCGCGGTGGCACGGGCGGCTGGGTACGCGCCGGCGACGACCGCCTTGGAGCACCACGAGTTCGGTGCAATTCTCGGCGCGGACAACCGTCCGTTCAAGACGCGGGCTGGCGGCGTGGTCAAGCTGATGGACGTGCTGGAGGAGGGCGTGGCGCGGGCCTTTGCCCAAGTGAGCGAGAAGAATCCCGACATGGACGAGGCCGAGCGGCGGCAGATCGCCCGCGTGATTGGCATTGGCAGCATCAAGTACATGGAGCTATCGTTCAACCGCACCTCGGACTACGTGTTCGACTGGGACAAGATGCTGGCCCTCGACGGCAATACCGCTCCGTACATGCTCTATTCGTACGCCCGCATCAAGAGCATGTTCCGCCGCGCTGGCGTGGATGAAGATGCGCTCGACGGGGCGATAATCATTGGCGAAAGAGCTGAGAATGCGCTCGCCATCAAGCTGTTGCAGTTTCCCGAAGTGGTCGCGGCCGTGGCGCGCCAGTGCTACCCGCACATGCTCTGCAACTATCTCTACGAGCTGGCCGACGCCTTTATGAAGTTCTACGAGCAGTGCCCGGTTCTCCGCGCGGATGAGCCGGTGCGGACGAGCCGGCTGCTGCTGGCACTGCTGACCGCGCGCATCGTGCGCCAAGGTCTCGACCTGCTCGGCATCGAGACGCTCGAGCGCATGTGAGGCGTGGGCCATGACGGAGGGGCCGATATTTCTGGCCGGTTTTATGGGCGTGGGCAAGACCCGGGTCGGGCGCATTCTGGCGCGGGAGCTAGGGCGTTGCTTTTTGGACACCGACCGGATGATTGAACAGCGCGCCGGCAAGACCATTGCGGAGATTTTCGCCGACGAAGGCGAGGCGCACTTTCGCCAGCTAGAGCGCGACTGTGTCCTCGAAACCTGCCAGCGCCCGGATGCCGTGGTGGCTTTGGGTGGCGGGGCAGTTACTCGCGCCGACAACGTCGAGGCCGTGCGCCGCGCTGGTGTGTTGGTGTGTCTCAAGGCCGACGTGGATACGATTTTCGCCCGTGTCAGGCACCGCTCGAACCGGCCCCTGCTCACCGGATTGGACCCGCAGGCGCAGCGCGCTAAGATAGAGTCTCTGCTCCGCGAGCGCACTCCTTACTACGACCAAGCCCACGTCGAGCTGTACACCACTCAGACGCAGACACCTGAGGACACGGCCGGGCAACTCCTCGACTTGCTGGAGAACTATGCAAAGAATTGACTTAGACATCCCGGGAGCTGCATACCCCATTTTCGTCGGCCACGATATCTTAGGGGAACTAGGGCCGCGCTGTCGCGACTTGGCCTTGGGTCGGCAGGTCGCGCTAGTGTCCGATGAGGTTGTGGCCGTGCGCTACCTGCAACCTGCGGCCGCGAGCTTGCGCGCCGCTGGGTTCGAGGTGTTGGAGATTGTTTATACTGGGGGCGAGGAAGCTAAGAACCTGCACGGGGCCGAGGGCATTTTCACGCAGCTAATCGCGGCCGGGTTCGACCGCGGCGATTGGGTCGTGGCCCTCGGCGGGGGCGTAGTCGGCGACATGGCGGGCTTTGTGGCCTCCACCTATTTGCGCGGCGTGCCCTATGTGCAGGTACCTACGACCATCGTCGCGCAGGTGGATTCGAGCATCGGCGGCAAGACGGGGGTCAACCACGCGCTGGGCAAAAACCTTATTGGCACTTTTCACCAGCCGCGCTTGGTCTTGGTCGATACGAACGCGCTGCATTCGCTGCCGAGGAGGGAACGGGTCGCGGGCATGGCCGAGGTGGTCAAACACGGGCTGATCCGCGACGCTGAGCTCTTCGCCTTTTTGGAGGAACACTTGGAGGAAGTCGTGGATATGGCGCTGGTGCCGGAGACCTTGGACTGGTTGATCGGCCGCAATGTCGAGATCAAGGCCGAGGTGGTGGCCGCCGACGAGAAGGAGCAGGGCTTGCGGGCCATCCTCAATTACGGGCACACCATTGGGCACGCAATTGAGGCCGCCACGGACTACAGCCGCTACCGGCACGGGGAGGCGATAATTTTGGGCTTGATTGCCGCCGGAGAAATCGCCTGCCGTGAAGGGTTTTGGCCCGAAGCGGAAAGGAAGCGGCAGGATGCGTTGCTGGAGCGGTTGGGGGTGCCCGGGGGATTAGCCGAGGTGGAGGCGGAGCGGATTTTGACCTGTGCCAAGGCCGACAAGAAGCGAGTGGATGGGCGGCTGCGGTTCGTGCTGGGTCGGCGGATTGGGGAGGTGGAGGTTGTGGAGGGAATAACCGATGACACGGTGCGCGCGGCCATTGCATACGCGCAGCGCTTTTGCGAGGGATGAGATGAGCGAAAACCAGCTCCACAAAGTGCACCTAGTCAGCTTGGGGTGCCCGAAGAACACGGTCGATTCCGAGCGGATGCTGGGGCTTTTGCAGGGCCATGCCTATCAGATGACGGACGCACCGGAAGAAGCGGACGTGGTGGTGGTTAATACCTGCGGCTTTATCGAGCCGGCCAAAGAAGAGTCCCTCGCCGCGATTATGGACGCGCATCGGCTCAAGCAAGAGGGGCAGTGCGAGGGGGTCATCGTCACGGGGTGTCTATCAACGCGCTACTACGAAGAGCTCGCGCAGGAGTTAGTGGAAGCCGACAAGCTGCTGACGATCGCGGATGAAGCCGACATAGTCCACCACGTTGACGACGTGTTGGGCGTCCAGCGGCCTAGGTACTTGGCCAGCTTGCCGCGGACTTCGCTAACGCCCAAGCACTGGGCGTACTTGCGCATATCGGATGGCTGCGATCACCAATGCGCCTTTTGCGCCATTCCCACCATTCGCGGGCGGCACGTGAGCGAGCCAATCGAACAGCTCGTGGCCGAGGCCGAGCGGCTGGCCGCGGAGGGGGTGCGGGAGTTGGTCTTGGTCTCGCAGGATTCGGTGCGCTACGGGGCCGACCTCTATGGTCGGCCACAGCTTGTGCGTCTCTTACAAGCGCTCGCCGAAGTGAAGGGCATTGAGTGGATGCGCTTGATGTACACCTATCCGGCATTTTGGACCGAGGAACTGATTGACTTCTACGCCACGTGCGACAAGATGTGCCGGTACATCGACATGCCGCTGCAACACATTTCCGACCCGGTGCTCAAGCGCATGAAGCGGGCGACGACGCGCCAAAAGACGCTCGATTTGTTGGC
>VXZF01000698.1 GCA_009845645.1 Gemmatimonadota bacterium
ACCATCGTCCACCCGCCAATGCCAAGCGCACTAGCCAGCAGATGGCGAGCAAGCGCAACACGCCCAACCCAGAAAACAGCACAAGTACCTGCGCGGGCGTCCAATCTAGCCCCAGAGCACCCCCTGCACCTCCAACTAATGCGCCACTCATAGCCAGTTGCAGCCAAGCCAAATAGTGCTCGCGGTCGGCGGCGACCAAGGCCGCTTCGGCCCCACCGGCGGCGACCGCCGCAAAGAGATAGGGCAGGAACAACAGCAGGTACGCGGCAACCTGCTCGCCATCACTGGCCGCTTGCACCAGTACATCGGCCAACTGGGGCCCCCACAACCACAGGCTCCCGGCCAATGCCAAACCTGACGCGGCCAAGCACAGCATCACTTGGCCGACGAGCAAGCGCGGCTCGCCCCGCCGGGGAAAGAAGTAGAGTAAACTCGTAGGCAGCCCGAACAAAAACACTGGGATCAGCGCATTGCCTACAAGCCAGACTGCGCCAAAAAGACCGCATTCTTCCGGCGTCCAAGCGCGGGCGACCAGCGCATAAACGGCTAGGATACTGGCTGTATTGGCCGCACGCCCTGCGGCCACAACGCCGATCTTGCGCGTCAGCCGACCCCTCGCGGTCATGCACGAACGCCCAACATGCAAAGGAAGGCCGGTTTAGGCACGATCTTGTTCAAGAGCGCGTCGGCCAAGCGCCAAGCTGCATAGGGCCAGCCAGCACTCAAGCGGGGAAATCCCGCCAACTCCAGCAGTTTGTTGGTCGTCAATCGCACCGCGCGTATTTCGAAGCCCTGGCCTTGGAGATAGGCGGCGAGCGTCTCCTCGTCAAAGTGGTGGAGATGCGCGTTGGCTGGCGTTAGTCTATTGCAGTGGATACACAGGTGCTCGACAATGATCTCGCGGTACGGCACACTCACCACCAGCCGCCCCCCCGGGCGCAACACCCGCCGCGCCTCAGCTAGGGCCGCGTCAATGTCTTCGAGATGTTCGACCACTTCGGAAAGCACTACCGCGTCGAAACACTCGCCTGCAAAGGGGAGATAGTACAAATCGCCGACCTGATAGGCTGCTTCCGCAAAGCGGGTCTTGGCACCGGCTACCCCTACCCAGCCGATGTCCATGGCACAGACTAGGGCACCTCGGCGATGGCAATACGCCCCCAGCCAGCCCGATCCACACCCAACGTCGAGGACGCGTTCGCCACTGTGCAAGTCGAGTAGGCGCACGAGTGTCTCCAGCCGTCGTTCTTCCGAGGCTCGACGCCTCGGGTCCAATGCTTGAGGATCGACAATCGCCTCGGCATCGGCCTTGTAGTGGACCTTGTAGTCGCTAAGCTGGCCCTTTGTAGTTGTATTCATTATTGACCGTCTCTTGACAACGGCGGCGTAGCCCCCATACTATGCCACTCATTGCTCTTAAAATGGCCTGGTTCTCAGTCCTTGCATCCTCTAAGACAGGATAGAACAAACTTTCCATGACGATTAAAATCGGCTTTGTCGGCACCGGCGGCATCGCCAATCACCACCTGCGCACCCTCGCTCAACTCGACGAGGCCGAGCTGGTTGCCTTTTGTGACGTAGTCGAAGAAAAGGCGCTCGCCGCGGCCAGCGAGTACGGTGGCAGGGCCTATAGTTACTACGAGACCCTGTACGACAGCGAAGCACTCGACGCAGTCTATATCTGCCTGCCGCCTTTTGCCCACGCCCAACCCGAGTTGGCGGCCATTGAGCGCGGCTTGCCCATTTTCGTCGAAAAACCTGTGGCGACTTCCCTAGAACAAGCCCGCGCCGTTGAAGCGGCCCTCCGCGCCCAAAACCTAATCAGCGCCGTAGGCTATCACTGGCGCTACATGGATACGACCGCCAAAGCAGTCGAGCTCCTCGGCGACAAGCCGGTGGGATTTGCCCTTGGCGCTTGGACTGGCGGCATGCCCGGGGTGTCTTGGTGGCGGGTACTGGCCGAGAGCGGTGGTCAGATCGTCGAACAAACCACGCACATCTTCGATTTGGCCCGCTACCTGCTCGGAGAGGTGGAAAGCGTTCACGCCATGGCACGCACCGGCCTGATGGAAGACGTCCCCAACTACGATGTCCACGACGCCTCTGTCACCAACCTCCGCTTCCACAGCGGCGCGGTGGCCAGCATTACCTCAGCCTGTATGCTATCCGCAGGTGGGCACGTAGGCTTGGACCTCTACCAGAAAGACCAAGTCCTGCGCATCGCATCCGGCGCGCTCTCCATCGACCGCCCCAGTGGCCAAGAAGTCGTTGAGCAGGGCAACAATCCAACCCAAGCCGAGGATCGCGCCTTTCTCCAAGCCGTGCAAACCGGCGATGCCGCAGGCATCCGCTGCGACTACGCCGAGGCGGTCAAGACTTTAGCCGTAACCCTCGCGGCCACCCAATCTGCCATAGAAGGGCGCGTCGTCTCGCTTTAGCCTACTCGTCTTCTATCAGATCAAAGTCGTGGATGTCCTCTCCGGCTTTGGCCGAGAGAATGTCCAGCGCGGCGCAGGCCCCATCGCCAGCAGAGATAATGGCTTGGATCTTCTTCAGGCGGGTGCTCCAGCCAATAACGTATAGCCCTTCGACCGAGGTGCGGCCATTGCGATCGGCCGCCAACCCATCGGCTTCTTTGGCCACGCCCAAGCTCTCGGCCAGCGGGTTGCTCGGCCCGGTAACCAAGATCAGATATTGAGACTGGTGACTTTGGCCATCAGCGGTTTCGACGACAAATCCCCCCTCGCCCTTTTCAACGCTGCTGACTTCGACGTCCTGAATCTCCCCGCCAAAACCGCGCACCTGCTCGCGGCCGATCTGCTGGAATTCGGGTCCGGCAATCTTGGGAATGCCCAAATAATTGTACAGCATGGCCTTGTGCATGAGGGTCTTGTCTTGGCCAAAGACGGTGACGCTCATGTCATTTTTGGCGAGAAAGAGCGCGGCGCTCAATCCACCCGGCCCATCTCCGACGACGATAACATCCGGCATTTCTCAGACTCCTTTGGCTATTTGGTTGGAGGGCGCAAATAAGGCCGCTGGCCTACGCGATGTCAACCTTACCACGCGAGTACTATGCCTTGAACGGGCACGGATATTGCTCTTCTAATCTCAGGCGCATTGACACCGCTCCAAGCCATCCTGTATCTTCCAACCCAAGGAGACCGCCTGCTATGACCAATTCCCCTTTAACCCCCGAAGAGCGTCTAGCCAAGCTCGAAGGCGTGTACAATCACCTCTCTACCAAGGCCGATATAGCCGAGCTCAAGACCGATATGGCCGAACTCAAAGCCGAGTTGAGCAAGGAATTCACGAGTCAGATAAAGGAAGTTAGAAAGGGCTTGAACCAATTACAGGGTGGAATCGCCGTGTTGGGCGTTGTGGTGATTCTGCTACAATTGTGGACCAAACTAACCAGCGGCTAACCAGCCGACCGCCTCTTAAATTACTCGCCCTCCAGCTCAAACACTAGCTCCGGCACCACTACCTCCCAAGCATCGCATTTCATACTGTCCCGGTACTGAGGCTCCGATGCTTCGCGGCTCCAAGCCACGACGGCGAAGACCCTAGCCGACCTGCACCGTTACGCATATAATATAACCGTGATAAAATTCTTACACGCATATTTTTATAGAGTTAAAATATGCGTGTTCCACAACCTTTCAAGGCATTCGGGATGGAGGTTGACCGCGAATTACGCTCCCTTATGTTTCTTATCCACCGCAGGGACGCCTAATGAAGCACTCGAAGATATGCTGGAAGCCATGCAGGATTATGCTGCGGAATATCTGGAAGAGTTGGCAATCTATCAAAACGCTCCCAATCGCGGGCACCACTTGCCTTATATCCAAGCGATTGCAGCGTGTAAAGATGCTTGGGATATTCGAATGCTAATCGAAATTCAACATGGCCGTATACAGGTTTCCACATATTGCTCTCAGTTCGCGCAACGCCTATAGTTATTCAAAGCAATAGACTTCAACTCAACCGCCTCATCCTATGTCGGCGTCAGTTTCCGCAAGGTACATAGCTTGATCTCCCCAACAGACGACGCGCTCGTCGCACGCTGGCAGCGCGAAACCGCTCCCCTCTTGCCGCTCCTGCACGCCTTCCACGACCGCGACGGCTATTTGTCGGAAGAAGCACTCAAGGCCGTATCAACGGGCCTGAAAATCCCCCTCGCCGAGCTTTTCGCCACCGTCACCTTTTACCACCACTTCGCTCGCCAAGCACCCGGCCAAAGTGCCCCGCGCGTCTGCACCGGCCCGATATGCGCGCTGCGCGGAGCCGATGCGCTCTGCGCCGGCCTCGCCGACGCCACGCCCATGCCGTGCGCCGGTCGCTGCGACGATCCCATTCCAGTCATCAAAGGCGATCAAGTGCTGGTGGGAACCGACGCGGAGACCCTTGCACCCAGTCCCTCGCCCCTGCCCGTGCCCAATCCCGGCGGGTACGAGGAATGCGTCTTTGCCGACATCCGCTCTCCGTGCCGCGCCACCCTGTCCGGCTATCGCCAAACCGGCGGGTACCAGGCACTGCAACAAGCCCTCGCCGGGGAACCAGCCGAATTGGTGG
>VXZF01000227.1 GCA_009845645.1 Gemmatimonadota bacterium
GGAGGGCAAAATCCGCTACATTGGCTTCACCGGCCATACCTTGCCCTCCCTGCACGTAGAGATGATCGAGCGCGGTTTTGCTTGGGACGCCACGCAAATGCCGATCAACGTGTTCGACCCGCACTACCTCAGTTTTGTCGAGCAGGTGCTGCCGCTCGCAGTAAAAAGAAACATCGGGGTCATCGCCATGAAAACCTTGGGGGGGACGCCCGAAGCGATCCTCGCAACGGGTGTGGCGACGGCGGCAGAGTGCCTGCGCTACGCCATGAGCCTACCGGTGGCCACTGTGTGTTCCGGGATGGATTCGCTGGAAAAGCTGCGGCAGAATGCGGACATCGCCCGCCAGTTCGCGCCCTTGGCCGACGACGAGCGGCTCGCGCTGCTGTCGCGCACCAAAGCGCTGGGGATGCAGGGCACACACGAGTCGTACAAAGCTCGCCAGCCCTGATCGCCGTGCGCTATACCTTTCTTTTTCTCCTTTTTGCGGTACCCCTGTGGGGACAAGACCTCGACGTTGCACCAGCCAAACCCGTCGGCCCTCCCAATATAGAAAGCGCGCTGTGGGAACTAGCTAGGGCCCCAGCGGCCAAGCCGGCCCGCGCCGCAGACGTCTCTGATGTGGTCGTCATTTTGGT
Organism: Gemmatimonadota bacterium; assembly: GCA_009845645.1. Taxonomy (GTDB): domain Bacteria; phylum Latescibacterota; class UBA2968; order UBA8231; family UBA8231. The sequence continues at coordinate 636 of VXZF01000227.1, forward strand.
GCCCGCAGCGGGTTTGGCAGCTACCATTGACACTACGTCGTTCGCCATCCTTGGCGTCAAAATTTTGGCCCAGTCTAGGAGCTTGATGCGCGTGTCGGTACCGACCGCATCGCTGCGGGCGGTGTCTGAGTTGCCGAGCGTGGCCTTTGTCCGCAGGCCGCACCGTCCGCACGAGCAACAAACCCTTAGCCAAGGCGTAGCTCTCATCCGCGCACTCGAAAACCACGCCACTGGTGCGAAAGGCCAAGGAGTCAAGGTGGCGATTATCGACGGTGGATTTAAGGGAGCTGACAAATTGCCCGAAGACATACCGGTGCGTCGGTGGTTCCGCGACTATACGGGCACGGGGATATACGCTGGCACGGACGCCCACGGCACGGCGTGTGCCGAGATCATCCACGACGTGGCTCCAGAAGCCGAACTCTATCTGTACAAAGTCGCGGACATAGTGGATTTGGAAAATGCCAAAGACCGCTGCATACAAAACGGAGTCGCTATCGTAAACTACTCGGCGACTTGGGTGGGCGAGGGCTTTGGGGACGGACGCGGGCTCATCTGCGACATTGTAAATGACGCGGCCGACAACGGCATTCTCTGGGTCAACGCGGTCGGCAACTACGCTCAAAAGCACTACGCGGGTTTTTGGCACGATAGCGATGCCGACAATCGGCACAACTTTGCCGCTGGCGACGACGCGGTGAATTTTGTCGCTGAGATCGGCAACGCCATAAGGGTGACGCTGACTTGGGACGATTGGCCCACCACTACGGCGGACTACGATCTATATCTCTACCATCAAGATGCGTCTGGCAACATCGAAGAAGTTAGCAAAAGCACGGATGTGCAGGGAGAGGACGGCGGTGCTCCGGTGGAGTTTATCGAATACTTTGCCGAGCGAGCGGGCACGTATGGCATTTCCGTGGTCCGCGTCGGCGAGGCCGAGCCTAAGAAGTTGCGAGTGTGGTCTTGGCACCACGACATCGAATATCCGGTTCCGACTGGCAGCTTGGGGATTCCGTCGGACGCGCGCGGTGCGCTGAGCGTTGGGGCGATTCACCGCGACCAGTGGGACTTGGGAACAGTGGCGAGCTACAGTTCGCGCGGCCCCACTGCCGATGGTCGGATCAAGCCCGATCTCGTCGCGCCTTCGGGCGTGACTACGGCTTCTTACGGTGCAGATAAGTTGTTTGGGGGAACATCGGCGGCGACTCCCCACGTAGCTGGTGCCGCCGCCCTGCTCAAATCGGCCAATCCTGCGCTCTCGCGCGACGATCTGTGGCAGGCTCTCGTCGAGGCCACCGTCGATGTGGGAGCACCGGGCAAGGACGATAGCACGGGATACGGCAAACTCGTGCTGTCGGTTTCAGCGCCGCAAATTGCGGATGTCTCGCCGCGTCGCGTTCAATACGGCCAAACAACTACCATCGTTGGCCAGGGTTTTGGCGACACCAAAGGGACGGGCAAAGTGGTCTTTTTCGCGGGAAAAGAGCCGAGCGATTCCGACTATCTCGCTTGGAGCGATGTACAGATTCAAGTACGCGTACCAACTGGTGTCCGCACCGGCACGGTGCAGGTGATAACCGGCGGCGGCAGCGACAGTGCGCAGGTGGTCGTCACGTCACCTTACATTGATGCGATCACCAATCACACGCGTACGGATGCGAGGGCCAAGACCGACGACCTCATCCAAATTGACGGAGACAATTTCGGCCTTGCGCGGAACATCAGCTTCGTGTGGATTGATTCGGTCGCGGTGTCTTCGTTTGAGACTTGGTCGGATCAGACGATACGGTTCCGCGTTCCGCTCAATGCGCCTTCGGGCGACGTAACTGTTGTGACCTCTGAAGGCACCAGCAATGCCGTCCGCATGGAAATCGCCAGTCCGTATCTGGCGCAACTTTCGCCACCGCAAGTGCAAGCTGGCGAGTACCTGACGCTGACCGGCGGCAACTTTGGCCAAGAGCAGGGCACGGGGTACGTGTTGTTTAACCCCAATGTACAAGCGGCGACGGACGATTATGCGGTCTGGTCTAGTGGCATCATCGTCGTCCGGGTGCCGTCCCAAGCCCGCAGCGGTGGGGTGCGGGTTTTTACCGCCGATGGGATCACTGGGGCCGCGCAAGTGGAGATTGGCAACGAATGGATAGAGCCGCTGCCGAGTAGTGGAATTTTCGGCTACAGTCCGCCTGCGGTTAGCAAAAATCCCAAAAGCGTCAAGTTTGGCTTTGAGGGGATCAGTCGCGATGTCCTATGCGAATTTTCGACCAAGGAAATAGGCGACAGCGAGGTCGTCATTTTCCTCAATGAACAGAGGTATGCAGAGCTCATAGCTGGGGAGGACTGGCGGACTTGGTATCTCGTCCTCAATGAGACATACCTCCAGTCTGGGCAAAACGTCATCGAGTTCCGCAATGTCATCAACCAAGACCGCGCGGCATCCTTCGTCCGTTGGCAGTTGAAGGACGTGGCGTTGTGGAAGCCGTTTAGCGCCAAGCTCGCCGCCGGAACGCGGCTTTTGTCCAAATTGCCGGATGGCTTGGGCGATCCTTTCCCTTCGCCGTTCAATGCGGAAGTGACCATTCCCTTTGCACTAGCCGAGGCCGGTCCTGTGCGGATTTCCGTCTATAACTTGATGGGGCAGCAGGTTCGCGTGTTGGCCGATGGGTGGTTGGCTGCGGGCGCGCATCGCGTGCGTTGGGATGGTCGAACGGCTGCGGGCGTAGAGGCGGCTTCTGGGGTTTATTGGGCCGTGCTGTACGCGGGGGAGATCGTGCAAACGGCTAAATTGGCGTTGATTCGCTGAGCGTTTTGAAAGAGATTTTCCACCGCCAAAATCCGTTTGTTGGAGACTTGGGTTGACAACGTGCAATTGCTTTATGTTAAACTAGAGAGACGATTTTACTGAAAGACTCTTGAATCTCCTAATGATCCTAAAGAGGAGATAATGCATGTTCAACGAAGAAAAGGCCACGGAACTGGCTGCCTGCATGTTGTCGTGGGGCGGCTCAATGAAATTTATCAAGTTGCTCAAACTCATCTACCTAGCTGATCGCGAGGCGTTGGACCGGGAAGGACATAGCATCTCCACTGATCGCTGGGTATCGATGAAGCACGGCCCAGTCCCCATTCAGACATACACTCTGATACACCAAGAAGACGATCCCGATCTCCATCCTGTGTGGAACCAGTATATCGAGAATCAGGCAGATTATTGTATCGGCCTGAAGAAAGAGATGGGAATAAACCACCTGTCTGAAGCGGAACGGACGATCGCCGAGGATGTCTGGAAGCAATACGGCCATCTGCCCTCTTGGGGTTCCAATGGTCTTGTCGAGCTTACTCACCGTCTCCCCGAGTGGGAAAATCCCGAAGAAAATCCGCACGGTCCCCAAGCGACACCCATCCCTGTCCAACGCATCCTGCTCGCCCTGAAGAAGAGCGACGAAGAAATCCAAGCCATCTTGGACCTGGAACAGACGGACGCTTGGCTGGACAGGATCTTGGCGTGATACAGGCTGGCACCGTCGTCCAGTCAAAAGTCGAACCCTACCACCACTTCATTGTTCTGACTAATCCCAACGCTGCTGTGCTCCGACGCCTGCAAGCCGAGGCCAAAGCGTCGGGTCGCCTGCCGTCTGCTTGGATAGAAGATTTGCCGTAGCGGCGTTGACTCGCTGAGCGTTGATCGGCTCTTGACGTCTCGTTTTGAGGGCGTATTATAAGCCGCCGCCAACCCGTGTTGGTCGGCATCTTATTCACTGACTCATCTATTTGCGTCCCGACGCCGGCCGCACCGATCCGGGGCACTATCTCCAAGAGCGGCACGGCTACCGCGTATTGGTTCAATACAAGGTGATTCGACTGAGCGAACTGGAAGGGCAACGCATCCTCGACGAGGGGCCTTCGGGCTTGCTTCCGTTTGCACCGTTGATGCAGCGG
>VXZF01000402.1 GCA_009845645.1 Gemmatimonadota bacterium
GGCAGGAGGGGATTAAGCTGATGTTTATGCCGCAGGGGTGAGCGAGGAGGGTCTGGATGGGAGTATTCTTACTGCCTTTCGATATAGACGTTGAGTTGTCGACGGTGGATTGGGCGGGATCTGGAATCTATAAATGGCAACGCGCTGATAGCTTGGTGCTTCGGAAACTGCCAAGGAGGAGCGATAATGCCTTGGGATAGCGATAGCTTGTTGCAGCAACTTGAACTCGGCGAGGACAGCCGCGTCGAGTTCAAGGAAGTCGCGTTCAGCGGCAATCGGGTCCGTGCGCCTCATCGGGACGCTATAGCCGACGAGGTGGCCGCTTTTGGCAACACCATAGGCGGCACATTGATTTTCAGTGTGTCAGATGCCGGTGAGGTGCGGTCGATGAACCGCGAACAAATGGATGCGTTGGAAGCCTTCGTCGGCGAGATTTGTTCGGACAGCATCCGTCCTCCGCTCGCGTTTGTCACCCAACGACTGGCTCTGCCGGACGGTTCGTTTGTACTAGTCGTCGAAGTCGAACAAAGCGCGCTGGTCCACAAGAGTCCTGGGGGATACCTTTCCCGACAAGGCAGCGCCAAGCGAGAGATGTCGTCGGAGGCATTGAACCGTCTATTTCAGCAGCGGGGGCGTTCTGGTCAGCTTGGCCCCGACGAAGTCATCGTTGCTGGAACCGGGTCCAACACGCTCAACGAGACTCTAGCGGATCGCTTTCTGAGTTCGCGCGCCACCGAGCCCACAACAGTCCAACTCACAAAGCTGGGATTGGTGCGAGAGGATGACAGCGGCGTGATCCGCGCAACAGTGGCTGGGGTACTGCTTTGCACCACACGCCCGGATGAGTACATACGTGGCGCGATGATTGAAGCTGTTCGCTATCGCGGTACGGTACTCGGCAGTGCGAGCCAGCACGATGCGGCGTCCATCACTGGCCCGTTGGACCAGCAGATCCGCGATGCCGTCAACTTTGCTAGACTCAATACGCGGGTAGCGGCGCGCAAGGCCCCTGGGCGAGTAGAGACCCCGCAATTTAGTCTGCGGGCGGTATTTGAGGCCATCGTCAACGCTGTGGTACACCGCGACTACTCGATGGAGAATGCGAAGATACGGCTCTTCATCTTTGATGATCGTCTTGAGTTGTATTCGCCGGGTGCTCTACCCAATACGCTGCCTATCGAAGCCATGCGCAATCGACAAGCCACCCGCAACGAAACGCTCGCGTCTATCCTCCGCATGCTCGCGGTAGGGGATATTGCTGGTGCGGGTGACCGGCAGTATTTCTTGGAGCAACGCGGCGAAGGAGTTCCGATCATCTACGAGCAGACTCGGGAGCTGACAGGACGCGATCCAGAATACGAGTTGCTCGGCGGTGCGGAACTGCGGCTGACTATACCTTCCGCCCGTCCGCCAGTAACGGGCATCGAAGGGGAGGTGTTGGTCTCCGTCGCTGGTCAGCCGCTTGCAGATGCACAGGTAGTTGCGCTGTATCCCAACAATACTTGGATGGAAGGGGAAACCGATACGTTTGGCCGGGTCGCTTTTGGGTTTCACTCGGAACTTCCCATCACCGTTTTCTGCGCGGCACCGGGACACGCGGCCCATGTGGAGCGGGATTGGCACCCGCCGGAACTGCTCTCTGTGCAGCTTGAACCGCTGCCGATGGGAGGCTCGGCGGTGTTCACGGAGGGAACAGGTCATTTGCCCGATTTGACTGGGCGACTAAACCCAATCCTCGACGATCTCGACCGCATGTACCTTTACGCGGTGAACGTCGCCATTGATGACGGCAAGCAGCAACCCGTTCACTTCAGACTGAATCAGCCCTTGCGACTGACGGACGTCAACGGTTTTGAATGGATCGTGCGGTTCATTGAGATGATCGGGAAGTCGGCGCTGTTGGAATACGAACCTCCGACCCACAGACAGGGGACCGATGAACAGAGCTGAAGTTCTAAACGTGCTCCGAGCGCACAAGGCGACCCTTGCGCAGTGCTTTGGGGTCACGGAATCTGGAATTTAGAAGGTGCATCGTTTTGACTGATCTATTCTTTGAACAGCCTGTCCTCAACTCGCCTTACGAGCGTCCGAGTCGGCACTGGGAACTGGACGAGACCGGGCAGCCGACGCAGCAGATCGTTGAAAGCCGAAGACAGGCCTCATTCATCTCGGCGGTTCCGACATCGAAGAAGCAAAGGGGATCATCTGCGAATCAAGCCTCCTTTGTGTTCGACAAGTCCGCGAGAGAGCTTGAGACAGATAATCAGCAATACGAATTGATGCAGACTATCAACGGGGTTCGCCAGCAGATTGACCGCTGGCGCGATCTGCCGAACCCGAGCCAATGGCAGGTGACTCCAGAGACGGCGCGTCTGCTGCAGCATTGGCGGCACCACCGCTTTAGTGGCATTCGGCCCTTCTTCTGTCAGGTTGAAGCGAAGCGGCGGAGACTGCTATCTGGCTCACTGAGGTTGCGTCTAACACGCGATCCGGTAGGGACTTCCTCGACCATCTAGAGAGCGCCAACAACAACGCCAATCCAGAGCTGCCACTGCCACGGTTGGCGCTCAAGTTGGCGACCGGCACCGGCAAGACCACGGTCATGGCGATGTTGATTGCTTGGCAGACCGTCAATGCGGTGCGTCGGCCCCAGAGCCGTCGCTTCACGCGCGGTTTTTTGGTGGTTACGCCCGGCATCACCATCAAGGACCGCCTGCGCGTGCTGCAACCGAACGACCCGGATAGTTACTATCAGAGCCGCGAACTGGTTCCGAACGACATGCTGCCCGACTTGGAAAAGGCCAAGATCGTCATTACCAATTACCACGCTTTCAAGCAGCGCGAACGCATGGAGCTTTCCAAAGGCGGGCGTTCTTTGCTTCAGGGACGGGGTGAGACGCTGACGACTCTGGAGACCGAGGGGCAAATGCTGCAGCGGGTGATGCCCGAGCTCATGGGTCTAAAGAACGTCTTGATCCTCAACGACGAGGCGCACCACTGCTATCGCGAAAAACCGGGCGAGGGGGAGGAAGACGAGTTCAAGGGAGATGACAGAAGGGAAGCGGAAAAGAACACGGAGGCGGCGCGGCTGTGGATTTCGGGGCTGGAAATTGTCGGCGACAAATTGGGCATCAACCGGGTGATGGATCTTTCAGCGACACCCTTCTTTTTGCGAGGGTCGGGCTATGCTGAAGGCACGTTATTCCCTTGGACGATGTGCGACTTCTCGCTCATGGACGCCATTGAATGCGGCATTGTCAAACTACCCCGCGTGCCAGTGGCCGACAACATTCCCGGCGGCGACATGCCCAAGTTCCGCAACCTTTGGGAACACATCCGCACGGACATGCCGAAGAAAGGGCGGGGCAAGGCTAAGACCCTCGATCCCCTCAGTCTGCCTATACAGCTACAGACCGCGCTGGACGCCCTGTACGGACATTATCAGAAAACTTTTGAGTTGATGGAGAAGGAGGGCATTGTCGTCCCGCCGTGCTTCATCGTGGTCTGCAATAATACCTCGACCTCCAAGCTGGTGTACGACTACATCTCCGGCTTCCATCGCGAGAACGAAGATGGCTCGACGACGCTGGTAAACGGTCGCTTGGAACTGTTTCGCAACTTTAACGAACAGGGCAATCAGTACCCACGGCCTCGCACACTGTTAATCGACAGCGAACAATTGGAGTCTGGCGACGCGCTCGACCGCAATTTTCGCAATATGGCTGCCGACGAGATTGATCGCTTTCGGCGAGAGATCATCGAGCGCACTGGCGATCTCCGTCAGGCCGAGAACATCAGCGACCAAGAGTTGCTCCGCGAGGTTATGAATACCGTGGGCAAGCCGGGGCGGCTGGGGGATTCGATTCGTTGCGTGGTGTCGGTGTCGATGCTTACGGAAGGGTGGGATGCGAATACTGTCAGCCATGTGCTAGGCGTGCGTGCCTTTGGGACGCAGTTGCTTTGCGAGCAGGTCATTGGCCGGGCGTTGCGACGGCAATCCTACGATCTCAACGAAGACGGCTTGTTCGATGTCGAGTACGCGGATGTCTTGGGCATCCCATTCGACTTTACGGCCAAGCCCGTTGTGGCTTCGCCGAAGCAGCCGCGAGAGACCGTTCAGGTGCGGGCCGTGCGGCCCGAACGGGATGCGTTGGAGATTTGTTTTCCCCGGGTGGCTGGGTATCGGGTGGAATTGCCGGAAGAGCGGCTCAAAGCCGAGTTCAACAAGGACTCGGTGCTGGAACTGACGCCCGATCTGGTTGGTCCGTCGATTACGAGGAATCAGGGGATTATCGGCGAGGGCGTGGATCTCAATTTGGTTCACACCAACGACCTGCGTACCTCGACTCTCCTATTTCATCTAACCCAGCGGTTGCTCTACACCAAGTTCCGCGATCCGGGCGAAGAGCCCAAGCTCTATCTCTTCGGACAGCTCAAGCGCATCGCCCGACAGTGGCTCGATGGCTACCTCGACTGCAAGGGCGATACCTTTCCCGCGCAACTTATGTATCAAGAATTGGCCGACACGGCCTGCGAGCGCATCGCGGCGGCTATCACGCAAGCGGAAATCGA
>VXZF01000297.1:0-1821 GCA_009845645.1 Gemmatimonadota bacterium
TCTTGAACCGCTTGGTTTTTGTTTTACTGTTAAGCGATGAGGTTTGTTCCTTGAACGCACTGCACCCCATAGGCGCGATTTTGCTTTGCTGCGCGCTGGCCCTGCCCGCTTGGAGCGAGGACTCCACCTATACGATGCGTGGCTTTGATGCGCGCATCCAGCGAGGCATAGACCTGATCTACAATCTGCGCTTTGCGGAAGCCGAGCGCCACTTTCAGGCCGTCGTCGCGGCCGAGCCGGACAACCCGCTCGGCTACTTCTTTCGCGCGATGGTCTCTTGGTGGCGAATCCTCATCGACTTAGCCGACAAAACCCACGACGCGGAGTTCCACGCCCGTCTCAAGCAGTGCATTGAGGTCTGCGACCGACGGCTAAAAAAAGACCCAATGGACTTCGACGCGATTCTCTTCAAGGGCGGTGCCATTGGTTTCCGCGGCCGCTTGTACGGCGACAGAGAACAGTACGTGCGGGCGGCGCACGATGGATTGCGCTGTCTGCCTCTCCTGAAGAAGAGCCGTCAGCTCGAGCCGACCAACAAGGACATCCTCTTTGGCCAGGGCCTGTATCACTACTTCGCCGAGGTCATGCCCCAACGCCACCGGATCCTCCGTCCAATCATGGCCTTTTTGCCCGACGGAGATCGCGTGCTAGGCCTCCAGCAGCTCAAGGAAGTCGCCCGCGAGGGAGCCTACGCTAGCACTGAGGCCGCCTATTTCCTCGGCCAGATCTACCGAATTTTTGAAAAGGACAACCGCAGAGCACTGCCCTATTTCGAGGAACTCTACAAGCGCTACCCCGACAACGCAGTCTTCCACCGCTACGCCGCGCGGCTTATGGTCGAACTCGGACGCTGGCGATCGGGTGTGGCGTTATACGAAGAATACGTGCGGCGCAGCTTGGCCGGCCAGACCGGCTATCACCGCCACGGCCGCTTGGAGGCTCATTACTACGCAGGCAAATACGCGTACTTCGAGCGGCGCTTGCCCGAGGCCGCCGACCATCTGGCGGCAACCGACAGCCTCGCCGCCAATTCCGAGCGCAAGCGGGACTTAGCTTTTGCCGTGCTGGCCAACCTGCTGCTCGGCCAAGTACACGACCTAGCGGGCCGCCGCGAGGACGCGGTGCTTCGCTACCAGCGGGTGCGGCGCTTGCCCGACCACGCGGACAGCCACCAACGGGCGCAGCACTATCTGCACGCGCCCTATCGCGAGGGCGCCAATGAGGAGGTCAATCCTGTCCCTCCAACCGAATGACTTCCTCGTGGTAGACTCGCATTAGATCTGAGTGCATCAAATAGCCCCAAAATTTGCTTTCTCCCTCGTCTGTGGTGTGCACCACGGGCAACTTGTCATAGCCAGAATCCAGCAGTTTTTGCAGGGCCTCGTGCAGATTATCCTCAGCGTCTATGGGCCGGACGTCATCGACGACCATATCCTCAATGAGGACTAGGTTGCGCAGCATCTCGTCTTCGGGCAGGTCGAGATCGTCGAGGCTGATCATGCCGCGCAAGCCGCCGTCGTCATCAGTGACGACAAAGTGCAAATGGCCCAGCTTTTTGCTCAAGCTACTCAGGGAAAAGTAGGAAAGCCGATTGCTGACGATGGCCTCAGAGGTGTTTTTGAGGCGGGGGAATACTTCGCGGACTTGGAGATCGTGCAGCACGTTGACGGTTAGGTCTTTGATATGGGCCGGAGAGTGAAACTTGTTTTGGACTTGGTTTTGATAGATGGAAAAGTTGCGCGCGAAGATCAGCGCGAGGGCACTGACGACCATCAGCGGCGGCAGCAGGTGGTAGGAGCCGCTCATTTCGATGACGAGAAT
>VXZF01000297.1:1831-4570 GCA_009845645.1 Gemmatimonadota bacterium
CCCACCACGATGTAAGCGGCCGGTTGGTGGGCGATGTGGGGAAAGTACTGTTGGCCCAGCAGGCCCACAGCACCGCCGAGCATCCCGCCGATAAAGAGTGAAGGGCCGAAGACACCGCCCGAGCCGCCGCTGGAGATCGTGCAGCTAGAGGCGAGGATTTTGAGCAGGGCGAGGGCGAGGAAGGCGCGGATTGCGAGCTCGCCGTCGAGCCCTCGTTGGATGACGCCAAACCCATCGCCCAGCACTTGCGGGTCGATAAAGGCCGCCACCCCTACCAGCAAGCCTCCGCAGCAGACGATCCAGTAGCGGGGTAGCGGCAGGCGGTCGAAGAGGGTGCGCGCAAAGCGCAGGGTCTTGACGTAAAAGATGCCGACCAGGGCGCAGAGAAAACCCAGTAATAAGTAGAAAATCAACTCGCGCACATCGGTGAACAGCAGGTCGGGCAGAGCGAAAATGTGCGAGAAGCCAAAGACAGCTATGTAGAGCGCGTAGGCGACAAAGGAGCTGATGACGCAGGGGATGAGCGCGTCGCTTTCAAAGTCTTCGCGGTAGAGCACTTCCACGCTGGCGATCGCCGCGCCCAAAGGTGCGCGGAAAATTGCACCCAGCCCTCCGGCTGTGCCCGCCAGCAGCAAAATCCGCCGCTGGGCCACCGAGAGCTTGAGTTTGTCGCCGACCCAAGAGCCCAAGCCCGCGCCAATATGCACCAAAGGACCTTGCTGACCAGCGGCACCACCAGAGGAGAGCGTGACGATGGTCGCCAGGGCCTTGACCGGTGCGACGACGGGACGGATGTGGCCGCGCTGGTTGTGGAAGGCGTCGATCATGGCGTCGGTACCCGCGCCTTGGGCTTCGGTCGCGAAGCGGTGGGTCAGGTAGCCGCTGAGCAGGCCGCCCAGCGCTGGCAGCAGCAGCAACAGCCACAGATACTCGCCGTAGGTGGGCGCGTCGAGGAAGGAAAAGTCGAATGGTGCCTTGTTGTGGGGATGGATCTGGCGGAAACCAGCCAGTTTCTCGACTAGCAGGAATTTGGCCAGTTCGAGGCCGTATGTGAATAACACGGCACCCAAGCCGGCAATCAGGCCGATGAGCGCGCTGTAGAGATAGATGCGAGAGACGAACTCAAAGCCGAGCCAGTCGCGGAGCAAGCGGGCGGCTAGCCCCCGAGTCTGCGGGGCGGCCTCATGCATGGGCGGTGGGTTGGCAGGTAGGACTGACGGCCTGCCATTGGCGCAGGACCTCAAAGACGAGGACGGCGCTGGCCGCGGCGACATTGAGGCTGTTTTTGTAGCCGTACATGGGAATCTCAACCAACTCGTCGCAGCACTCGAGCGCGTCGCAACTCACGCCGAGGGCTTCATTGCCCACGATTAAGGCCAAGGGACGCGGATAGTCTAGCTGGGTGTAGCAGCGGCTTTGCGATGTCGTCTCCAGCGCCCACACCGGCACTTGGCGCGCGCGCAAGTGCTCAATGGCTTGTAGCGTGGTGGCGAAGTGGCGGGTTTCTATGTACGAGAGGGTGCCCAACGCCGTCTTGTCGAGCTTGGGATGGGGCGGATGGGCCGTGTAGCCGCAGGTGTAGATGCCGCTGAGCCGACCCGCGTCGGCCGTGCGAAAGATCGAGCCAACATTGAAGGCGCTGCGCAAATTGTCGAGCACTAGATAGAGCGGATGCTTAGGCAGGCGGGCGTATTCGTCGAGGGGCATCTCAGCGTCGAACGTGCGGACCTCAAAGCTGGTCTCCTTGCCGTAGTTGCCCGGCCGCAATTTCACCCGACTTCCTCCGGGGCCACGGGACGCTGCTGGGCGGCGGAGAGCCGGGCGGCCTCAATGGCGACCATGGTCTGCCGCACGCTCTCGGCGGTGACGGCCAGCGCGGCGCGGCCGAGCAGCGCGTCAGCGATGTTTTCGTAGTAGGAACGCCAGCGGCCGGGTGCCGTCTCAATGATGGTTTCCTCCGCGCCTCTATAAAGACGGGCGTAGTGTTCGTCCGCTTCTTCGGCCGCGTCTATGTCGCCGGCGATCATGGCCTTTTCCTGCGGGTCAACGCCCTCTTTGACCAGCGCGCCTTCCGTGCCCAGCACGTACCAGCGCGGTTTGGCTTTGCTCGCCAGCGACGAGGTCTCCACGCGCGCTTCGACGCCGTTGGCAAAGTGGAGCACGGCCAGCGCGTGGGACTCGACGTCAATGCTGAGCGGATCGCCGGAGTGGAAGGTGGCGTAAACCTTTGTCAGCGGTGCGTCGATAAGCTGGAGAGCTTGATCGACCAGATGCGCGCCTAAATCGAAGAATTTGCCGCCGCCGTGCTGTGCGATGCTGCGCCAGCCGCGCGGGGGGCCGTATTGGCCCCAGAACATCTCCAGCAAAAAGAGATCGCCGAGCAGCCCTTGGGCCAGCGCGTCTTTAACGGCGAGGAAATCGCCGTCCCAGCGGCGGTTCTGAAACACGCTGAGCAAGCGGTCGTGTTCTTGGCTGGCGGCAATCATCTGGTCGGCCTCGGCAATGCTCAAGCACATGGGCTTGTCGGTGACGACGTGTTTGCCAGCCGCCAGCGCTTGGATGGCGTGCGGGGCGTGGAGGTCGTTGGGCGTGGCGAGGACGACCAGATCGACGGCTGGATCGGCCAGCACCTCGTCGAAGTGGCGGAAGGTCTTTACCCCCAAGTCGCGCTGAATCTGGTCGCGGGCCTCCGGTCGACTGGTGGCAATGCCGTAGAGGTTCAGGCCGCTGGCCAGCCCC
>VXZF01000353.1 GCA_009845645.1 Gemmatimonadota bacterium
GCTCAAGCTGGCCACCCTCGCGCTGGAAGACAATGGCCGTCTGATCGACAGGGGCTTGGAAGCAACTCTCGGCGATATTCATCTCGGCCCCGACAAACCACTTGGGTGCTTCGACGCCTTGGGACAGATCGAGAAGCTGCGTGTATGGCTTGCGGAAGCGGATTTTCAAGCGGGCGACCGTCCACTCCCAAAACGCCTCTCGCTCTGCAACCGACCACGCAAAGAGCGCGGCGTGCGAACTTAGGCCAAGCTCGCGCCGCAGCGCCGTCATATGCGCGTGCTCAATGTCTGCTGGTTCGGGAAAAAACACCGGGCCATCTGCGCTGCCGTAGATTGCCCGATAGAGCAACTGGTGCAGCGCAAAGGGATGATCCGGCCGCAGAATGCAGCGGGCCGCCTCCCGCCAGCGCGCTTCCGGTGAGCCGGAGAGGGCTTCGATTTGGGCGAGGAGCTTGGCCGCCTCTGGCCCGCTCACCCCGCAGCCGATGATGTCAGCGCGTTGGATCATGGTGCGACAGCGACCTGTACGCTCTGGCTCAATTCCGCCGGCGGGAGGCAACGAACCTCGTCACATGCCTGATACTGGATCAGGAAGCGCAAATAGCCCGCCGTCCCAGCCGCTGCTATGGGTAGCGACAAATCCGCCCACAGCGCGACCTGATCCTCGTACACCGAGAGCGTCTCTGCTAGGGCCGGAAAGGCCTGCGAGCGACCTGCTGGATAGCGCACGCGGGCAAAGTCCAACGGCCAGTCCGCATTGAGCGTCAGCGAGGTGGGAATGAGCAAGTCGCCCGAGGGCGGGTTGGCGTTGATGTGCCAGCCCGGGCGGATGCTTAGATGCACGGCCACGGCAAAAGCCTCGCCCGCCACGGGCTGTTGCGCGGGCAGTTCGACCCGCATGGAGACTAGCGAATCCGCTGGGGTGGCAACGGCCACGGCTGCGGCTGGCGATGCTTGGAGATGGCGCTCGACTGCGGCGGTCAAATGCACCGAGGCCGTAGGTTGTGCCCACATGGCCCCGCCGAAAGCGGAGAGGATTTGCGCCGCCCGGCTACGATAGTGCGCTTGGCCCGTCAGTTCGGCCAAGTCTAGCAGCGCGTGGGCAGCCACTGCATTGCCCGAAGGCATAGCCGAGTCTTGGGCGAATTTGCTGCGCACGATGAGCGCATTGCTGGCTTCCGTAAAGAAAAATCCCCCGACCTCTTGGTCCCAAAATCGCGCCACCATCTCGGCGCTCAGCTCGCGTGCGGCCTGTAACCACCGCGCCTCGCCAGTGGCCCGGTACAATGCCGTCAGCCCGCGCGCCAAAAACGCATAGTCGTCGAGATACGCTTCCTGCCGCGAAATCCCCAGCCGATGGACTCGCCACAACCCCCCGTCCTCGCGTCGCAGGTGCTGCAGAGCGAAATCGGCCGCACGCTCGGCTGCCCGGCGATATGCGGGATCGCCCAAGATCGCGAAACCCTGTGCGTATGCTTCGATCATCATCCCGTTCCAAGCGGCTAGCACCTTGTCGTCGAGGAGGGGATAGAGCCGCTCGGTTCGCGCCGCAAGCAAGCGCTGCCGCAAGGGCTCCATCCGGTCCCGTAACTTAGCCTCGGCAGACGGCGTTTTCACATAGAGGACGCCCCCCTCGCCCTCGGGCATGGAAGCCGACCCATAGACGCTCCAGAACAATTCTATCTCGTGCCCCAACGCGTTTTCCAACTCCTCCGCAGTCCACAGGTAGTACTTGCCCTCTTCGGCCTCGGTCTCAGCGTCCAATGCCGAGTAAAAAGCCCCTTCCGGCCCGGTCATCTCCCGCGCGACAAAGCGAAAAATATCCTCTGCCACCCACCGCCAGCGGTCGTCTCCCGTCAGTTCATACGCGCGCAAGTACAGCCGCGACAAATGCGCTTGGTTGTAGAGCATCTTCTCGAAGTGCGGCACGCGCCACTCGGCGTCCGTGGCGTAGCGGTGAAAGCCGCCGCCGATTTGGTCGTAGATGCCGCCGGCTGCCATTCGCTCCAGCGAGTGCAAAACGATGCCCTGTACTTGGGGATCGGCAAAGCGCTCGGGCGTGGCCATCAGCATCTCCAAGCGCAGGCTCGGGGGAAATTTGGGTGCGCCTCCGAAGCCTCCGTTAATCGCGTCGTAGCGGACCTGAATAGCCGATAGCACTCGCGCTACTAGCAGAGAATCTGGGGGCACGGCTGCCATCTGTTGCCCGGATTCCAAGTCGCGGATGGCCGTGGTCAAGCGGGCCGCGATTTGCAGCACTTGCTCGCGCTGGTCCTGCCAGCGCTGGCGCGTGAAGTCCAAGACTTGGGGAAAGGAAGGCCGCCCAGGCAAGGGCTCGGGCGGAAAGTACGTGCCGGCGAAAAACGGCTCTTGGTCTGGCGTCAAAAACACCGAGTTAGGCCAGCCGCCGTGCCGGGTGGTTAATTGGGTCGCCAGCATGTAAATGCGGTCGATGTCGGGCCGCTCCTCGCGATCGACCTTGATGTTGATAAAGCTGGCGTTCATCTGCTCGGCGATCTCGGGCTCGGAAAAGACCAGCCGCTCCATGACGTGGCACCAATAGCAAGTCGAGTAGCCGACCGACAGAAAGATCGGCTTGTCCTCAGCCTTGGCTCGCGCCAGTGCTTCCTCTCCCCAGGGGTACCACTCGACCGGATTGTGCGCGTGCAGCAATAAATACGGACTCGTCTCCCCCACCAGATGATTGCTGTACTTCCACGAGCCATCCGCGTTTTTCAGCGCATCTCCTCCGACTGCGTCCGCGCCCAAAGCCGCGGCAAAGACACCGAGCCAAAAGTACTGGGATATGGACGAAAGACGCGCCAAGTGGCCCCCTACCCGATCATTTCCTGGGTCGCCTCCACCACGTAGTTGACGTCCTCTAGCCTCACGTGCCGATTCGCCACCAGCCGCGCTCCGTGCGGCGGACGCGGATTGCACAACACGCCTCGCGCCTTCCACTTGGCCACCAGATCGGCCGCCGACCAGCCCAAGGCCGCAAAATCCACCTTGAGTATGTTGGTCGGTCGCGGCGGGAAAATCACCTCGACGCCCTCGATTGCTCCCAACCCAGAGGCCAGATCACGCGCTACCGCGTGATCTTCGGCCAGCCGATCTACCATCTGCTCTAAGGCCACGACTCCGGCCGCGGCCACTATTCCGGCTTGGCGCATGGCGCCGCCGAGCCGCTTGCGCATTCGATAGGCTCGATCTATAAAGTCCCTGCTGCCGCACAGCAGCGAGCCGACCGGTGCGCTTAGCCCCTTGGATATGCAGAACATCACGGAGTCAACGTGTTGAGTGTATTCTGGCACCGTCGTCCCGGTGGCGATGGCGGCGTTAAAAATGCGCGCCCCATCTACGTGTAGTTTTAGCCCGTGTTCGCGGCATGCGGCACCTACCGCAGCGATCTCGGCGACCGACCAAGCGTGGCCGGCGTGGTTGTTGTGGGTGTTCTCGATGCAGACGACCTTGAGCGGGGCAAAGTGCGGATTGTCGGCACGGACGGTCTCGCGTACTTGGTCGGCAGTGATGACGCCGTGCTCGCCCGCAGCGATGCGCGCGGACAGCCCGGCGAGCGAGGCGTAGGTTCCGGCCTCCCAGTAGTACATGTGAGCCTGCTCCTCAAAGAGCACCTCGTCTCCCCAGTTGGTGTGGGTCATCAAGGCGCAGGCATTGCCCATCGTACCCGAAGGCACGTAGAGTGCGGCTTCCATGCCCACTTTTTCGGCGGCCACTTCTTGTAGGCGATTGACCGATGGGTCTTCGCCGTACACATCGTCGCCCAACGGTGCGCAGGCCATGGCCTCCCGCATGGCCTCGGTCGGCAGGGTAATCGTATCGCTGCGCAGGTCTATTGTCTTGTCGCTCATATAGGTCGGCTCCTCGATTGACGCTGTAATTTGCTCGCCCTATTTTAGGCGGTCGCAAAATCTACAAATCACAAGGAGTTGCGTCCAATGGCCTTTTCTGCCAAGGGCACCACGCACCGCAGCACTGCCACGGGCCGCCGCGGCATGATCGCTTCGGCGCATCCACTCGCTTCTCTCGCGGGTATGCGCATCCTGATGGAGGGAGGCAATGCCATTGACGCGGCCATTGCCACGGCTGCTGCGCTCAACGTGGTTGAGCCGTATATGTCGGGCATTGGCGGCGTCGGCTATCTGCACATCTACAGCGCTCGCGAAAAAGAGCACAAGATCGTCGATTACGTCGGTCTCACCCCGCGTGCGGCCACTTTGAATCTGTACGACAGCGACGACAAACAGGGGCTTGGTCCCCTCACGCCGTTAGTACCGGGTGCTTGCGGCGGCTGGCTGGCCACGCTGGAGCGCTACGGTTCGATGGACGCTGCTCGCGTCTTCGCTCCGGCCATTGAGTACGCCGAGCAGGGCTACGCCCTCACGGTCAAGAACGCCTATTTCTATGCGGGTGCGGCCTCAAGCCTGCGCCGCTTCAAGACCGGTGCCGACACCTACCTACTCGACGCCGCCGCCCCCGAGCCTGGAGAGGTGGTGGTGCAAAAGGCCCTCGCCGAGACCTTCCGCCAAGTTGCTGCCGAGGGCG
>VXZF01000090.1 GCA_009845645.1 Gemmatimonadota bacterium
ACCTAGACGAGGATATCAGCGTGGAGGGCTTGCTAGCGGGTAGGCCCTCCGGGGAGAGTCAAGAATCCTTGAAGCGATGGTTAGAAGCGCGGAAATGAGGCACTAGCTTCCATCCCTTAGACCTCAACCACAATTACACCCATAGATTAGGTATCCCATGCAAAATCCTATCAAAGAACAACTTGCCGCCGGGCAGCCTTCCATCGGCTCTTGGCTCAACCTAACCTCACCGCTGGCCGCCGAAGTCATGGCTGCGGCTGGTTTCAAATGGCTGGTAGTCGATGCCGAGCACTCGGCCTTTGACCTCGGCCACATCGCCCACACCTTCCGCGCCATCGAGGCGCGGGGTGCCCTGCCCTTGGCCCGCGCCTGGGACCACGACCCGACCACGGCCGCCCGCCTGCTCGACGCCGGAGCCTGGGGTTTGGTCTTCCCGCATGTCAGCACCCCAGAGCAGGCCGAAAAACTGGCCCAAGCCGTGCGCTATCCACCACGCGGCAACCGGTCGGTGGGCACGGGCCGCTGCGTCACATTGGCCCCGGACTATCGCCAGCGCTTTGACGACGCCGTCCTCTGCATCCCACAGATCGAGGACATGGAGGGCATTGAAAACGCCGAGGCCATCGCCCACGTCGAAGGCATCGATATCGGCTTCCTCGGGCCGGGCGATTTGGCCATGTCCATGGGCGTCGCCGCTGGCCACCCCGACCACGAGGCCGCCTTGCAGGCTTTCCGCGTCGGCTGCGTCAAAGCTGGCAAACCCAGCGGCATCCCGGTCAAGGACTCCGCCGAAGTCAAACGGCGCGTCGCCGAAGGCTTCCAGTTTATTGACTTCAGCAACGACATGCGGTTTTTAGAAGCCACGGCACAAGCCGTCTACCGCGAAGCCACGGCTGGATGAACATCCTCAACTTCGGCTCGCTCAACATCGACCTCGTTTATCAAGTCGAGCACATCGCCCGCCCGGGCGAGACCATTGCCAGTTCGGCGCACCAAGTCTTTGCCGGCGGCAAGGGCGCGAATCAATCAGCCGCCCTTGCTCGCGCTGGCGCACGCGTCTTCCACGCCGGCCAAGTTGGGCCAGACGGGCAATGGCTGGTCGATAAATTGGCTGGGCTAGGCGTGGATGTGCAGCACATCCGCGTCGGCGACGTACCTACCGGCCACGCCATTATCCAAGTTGACCGCCACGGCCAAAACAGCATCGTCCTCTTTGCCGGGGCCAATGCCGAAATAGACAGAGGGGCAATAGACGCCGCGCTATCCCATTTTGACCAAGGGGATATCCTTCTCTTGCAGAATGAGATAAACGACATTGCTTACATCATCACCTCAGCCTCCGAGCGGGGCCTGACGATATGCTTAAACCCCGCGCCCTTTGGCCCGGAAGTTCGCGTGTATCCCCTCGAATTAGTCGATTTGCTCATCGTCAACGAGACCGAGGCCACCGGCCTTGCGGGAGCATCCACACTCGCTGCACTGGCCGCACTCTGCCCCCATACCCAAATCGCGCTTACGCTGGGGGCCGCTGGCGTCCAGTACCGCTCCCCAACCGAGGAATTCCACCTCCCAGCGCCGCAGGTCGAAGCAATCGATACGACGGGTGCGGGAGATACCTTCATCGGCTATTTTCTCCACGGCCTGACCGCCGCTATGACCGCGCGAGACGCCATGACCCGCGCGGTGCAGGCCGCGGCTCTGTGTGTCACTCGTCCGGGGGCCATGGATTCAATCCCAGCCGCAGATGAAATATACTAACTCATTGTAGTAGAAAGGAATACAATGCCGAACATCATGCTCACCGCCCAGTTCCAAAACGCCGAATTCGCCTCCAGCGAGCGTGAACAGGGCCTCGAAAAGCTCCGCTCCTTGGGCACCATCATCCCGGAGCCAGCCGTCCTCACCGCCGAACACGCCCCCGACTTAATCGCCTCTATCGCCAGTTCATCGGTCTATACGGACGAATTTTACGAAGCGGCCGAGGATTTGCGCATCGTCGCCCGTTGGGGTGTCGGTTTTGACAAGGTCAATGTCCCAGGGGCCACGCGCTACGGCGTGATCATCACCGTGACGCCGGTTCACATGGACGCGGTCGCCGAATACGCCATCGCCCAGTGGATGGCCACCCTCAAGCGGGTCTATACTCTCAATCACCTCTCCCACCGAGGCGATTTCTCTATCATCCGCACCTATGAGGCCCAATACACCACCCTCGGCCTGTACGGCTGCGGTCGCATCGGCCAAGAGGTGGCCCAGCGCGCCGTGCCGCTCTTGGGCGAAGGAGGTCGCTTGCTCGTGTACGACACCCGCCCCGACATCGCCGACATCGCCGCCCAATACGGAGCCGAAGTCGCCGACTCGCCCGAAACGCTCTTTCGCGAGTGCGACACGGTCTCGCTCCACGTCTCAGGCGACGATACCATCGTCCACTACGACCTGCTCAGCCTGATGCAGCCCCACGCCTCGCTGATCAATCCCTCGCGCGGCAATCTCGTCAACGACGCGGACGTCCACCGCGCCATCGAAGAGGAAAAACTCTATTACTACGTGGTCGATGATCCAGTCAACGACACCCGCGCCATCCACAAGGATCACCCGCGCATCATCTGCACCAACCACAACGCCGGCATCACGGTCGAATCCACCAAGCGCCTCGACGCCAAAGGCATCGAGCAAGTCTCAGCCGCCATTGCCGGCCGCCAGCCCGAATACATCCTCAACCCAGAGGTCCTCGATCACCCACGGGTCAAGGCGTGGCTCAAGGAGTAAGGACGTGAAAATAACCCGCTTCGACGTCACGCCGCTCAACAATCGCGGCCTCTTGCTCCAAGTCGAAACCGATGCTGGACTCACGGGCTTGGGCGCACCCATGAACTACGAACACGGCCGCACGGTGGAGCGTGCCATCCTCGACATGGGCGATTACCTGATCGGCCGCGATCCCCTGCAAATCGAAGACCACTGGCAGACGCTCTACCGCTCTAGCTATTCCCGCCAGATGCCGATCCTGTTGGCAGCCCTCAGCGGCATAGAAATGGCCTGTCTGGATATTTTAGGTAAGACCGCTAACTTACCTGTGTGGAAGCTGTTAGGAGGATCGGTGCGCGAGAAAATTCGGGTCTATGGAGCGGCTGGAGGCGCGACACCAGACTTGGCGGCCCAAACCGCCCGCCAGCGCGTCGAACAAGGCTTTACAGCGCTCAAAACCACCCCCTTCCCCGACCCCGTGCGCCTCATCGAAAATCCGGCGGGCATTGAACGAGTCGTATCCCACATTGCGGCCATGCGCGAAGCCGTCGGCCCGGCCATCGACATTGCCATCGACTTCCACCGCGCCACCAGCCCGGCCTTGGCCAAGGTGCTCCTGCGCGAACTCGAACCCCTCAGGCCGCTCTTCGTCGAGGAGCCGACCCGTTCCACCGACAATATCGGCCCCCTGCTGGAACTGACGCGCTCGACCTCCATCCCCATCGCCACCGGCGAGCGCTGCGCCACCCGCTGGGGCTTCCGCGAATTGTGCGAGCGCAAGGCCGCGGCCATCGTTCAGCCCGATATCCGCCACTGCGGCGGCATCCTCGAAATGAAGAAGATCGCCGCCCTAGCCGAAGTCCACGAGATCGCCGTCGCGCCCCACAACGCCGCCGATCCCCTCGGCATCGTCGCCTCCGTACACGCAATGGCCGGCACGCCCAACTTCCTCATCATGGAATACGGCGGTGGTGGCGGCGAAGGGTTTTTCACCAATCCGTTGCAAATGCAGGATGGATTTGTGGAATTGCCCCAAGGGCCGGGGCTAGGCGTGGAGATCGACCCAGACGGTCTGGAGGCGGCTACCCATCAAGGCCCCTGGCGACAGCGGACGATGCGCCGCCATCCAGAGGACGGCTCCTTCGCGGATTTTTAACGGGCCGCGCTCACAGCGGCATGTATTCCAGCCCCAAAACCCGCTCGACAAACCAGCCCAACCCAAAAAGCCCAATGAAGGCCGACACCACCAAGACAACTGTGCGCTGATAGGACTGTCGACTGAGCCAAGCGATCAAGGGAAAGACAAGCGCGACGATGGCGACTTGGCCGATTTCCACGCCGGCGTTGAACGCAAACAGCGAGGCGACCAGCCCCTCGGTCGGCAACCCCAACTCGCGCAGCACATTAGCGAAGCCAAATCCGTGCACCAGCCCAAAGGCAAAGGTGATTATCCAGCGGTACTCCATGCGCTTGAGCCAGAAATTTTCCACCGCGACGTACACGATGCTCAAGGCGATGCCAGCCTCGATCCACTGGCTCGGCAGGCGGACGATTTCAAGCGCCGCCAAGCAGAGGGTGATACTATGGGCAACGGTGAAGGCCGTTACTACCTTGACCAAAGTGAGCAGCCGACCGCCCACCACAATCAGCGCCAACAGAAACATGACGTGGTCGTAGCCGAGGAAAATGTGCTCCACCCCGAGCACCGTGAACTCGTATAGATGGTCCCACAGCGATTTCTCTCCAGCAAAGGTCTGTTGCGGCGATTCCGCCGAAAACACGGCTTGGAC
>VXZF01000614.1 GCA_009845645.1 Gemmatimonadota bacterium
GATATTGGCGGCCCCTGCGAGGTCGGTTCCAGCACTGCGGATACCACCCTGCCCCCCATCCCCATAGGTGAACGCACTAGCGTCCAAGACAGCGTTGACCTGCTCGCGGATAAATGCGGGCCGGACGCCTTCGTCGCTAAAGTCCAAGCTGCCCGGCGGGAAGCTCCACGCCGACCAGTGCTCCGGGGCGACGTTCAACCCGTTGGCGTCGAGTTGGTACGCTTGACACCACGCCGCCGATGCTGTCAGCAGAGCCGTGCCCGCTATCGCAACGATTTTCATGGCTGCTCAGTGTGGATCGCCCACGCGCCAGCGGTGCTTTGCCACCCCATCCATGTCCAGCTCAATCCCGAAACCCGGCCCGTCCGGCAGCACAATGCAACTGTCCTCCACCCGCAACGGCTTGGTGATGATCTCATCCCGCCACTCAATACCGGTGACGAACTCCATGGGAGCCACATTCGGTATGGAAGCCATCAAATGCGCGGCCGCGATGATGCCGACTGGGCCTTTAGTGTTGTGCGGCGATATAGGGACGTGAAAGGTGTCGGCAATGGCCGCGATCTTGCGGACCTCGGTGATTCCGCCAGCGTACATCAGGTCGGGCTGAGCCACGTCAATGCCATCTAGATCCAACAATTGGCGGTAGTGGCTCTTGGTGTTGAGCCGCTCGCTGCCCATGACCGGAATGGAGATTTCCCGCCGCACCTTGGGATAGGCGTGCAGGTCTTCCGGCGGCACGGGGTCTTCAAACACGTAGAGATCGGACGACTCTATGGCGCGTGCCAAGCGGATGCACTGGGCCACGGTGAAGCGGCCGTGGCAATCGATCAACAGCTTGACATCCGGCCCCACCGCTTCTCGCACCGCGGCGAAGTGCTCTGCCGTCTCTGTCGGATGGCCGTCGTCCGCGTACTGACCGAAGTCGGCCCCACTCCGCGACCGCGCCCCGCCCTTGAGCGCAGTGTACCCCTCTTCTACCTTTTCCCGCGCCATTCTCGCCGAATCCTCGGGCGTGGCACCGCCAAAGTGCGTATAGACCTCGACCCAGTCGCGAAACTTGCCGCCCAACAGTTCGACCACCGGCAGATTCGCCACCTTGCCCTTTATGTCCCACAACGCTTGGTCAATGCCGCTCATGGCGCTCATCCACACGGGACCCGCCATGCGCCAGATGCCGCTCAGCGAGGATCGCAGATAGAGCTTGTGCCACAAGTACTCGATGCGTGCGGGGTCTTCGCCGATCAACTCTTGTTTGAGATGCTCGACTGCGGCGACTACCACCGGCTCCTTTTGGGAATACGTGGCCTCGCCCAAGCCCACTAGACCTTCGTCCGTAAAGACCCGCACAATCGTCCATTTGCGGCCCGGCGAGTCGATCAGAATGGTATCAATATCGCGTATTTTCATCGCCCTAATTTTCCTTTTAGACTGTGCGGATCAGAGGGTGGGTTCGGCTGTTGACAACTCAGCGCCATTATACGCCCATTGCAAGTGTATATGGCTGGTCGAGAATTTTTGGCTGGTACGCCCCCCCGGCATATCCAGCGTCCGTTCCCAGCAATGGGGCGTCAACACGCCTTGCACTTCTTGGTAGCGATTGTAAGTAGTGGTCCAAGTCGGCGGCAGAAAGTTGGGATTGGCTTGCTTGAACCATTGCTCTTCTTGGGGCGTTAGCTTTTCTCTGGTCTCGGCCAAGAGCGCCGTGCGACAGTCAAAGAGGGCCTCGAAATAGTGCCCGAACTTCCGGTCATCTACCAGCAAGACATCATGGCAAGTCCCGTCCTTATGGCGCTCTTGCTCGAGATAATCCAAGGCCACGCCCTCGCCCATAAAGCGATCGATGAAATGCCAGCGGATCTCTTCACCCCGATGGCGCTTTGCAGCCAAATCAGGAGGCAGGATCTCTCTATACCGCCCCCAGCGATTTTCAAAGAGCGCCTCGAATGTACCCCGCTCCCGGATGGAGGGATTCTTGCTCACATAAGATGGATTGGAGACCGCCGGGTCGAACGAAACCTCTACCTTGTACTTTTCTTTTTTAGCGACCGCGCGATTCCCCCATCCCTCGTAGTGCCAAGTCGCCACCGGATACAGATAAGGGGTCACTGGAATCGCCGATAGGCAAACACCACCTTGGCAAGAAGGCTTTTTCAAATCTCTTACATTGGACTCTAACCACACCATCGCACTCATTGCTCGTATTTCGAGCAGACGCTTCCTACCGCCCATAGCTTCAATCGCCCGCTCTACCACCTCCAAGGCCCGGTCGCGGTCTGCACCCATCTTGGCTAGGGGAAAGCGCACATAGTCCTCGCGAAAGTTCCCCTCGGCAGCCACGAACGCCAAGAGCAAGGAGTCTATATTCACATCGCCAGACCGCTCTATCCGTATCCTCTTTTCGAGGTGAGCCATGGCGTCGCGTAGCTCGGGCGGCAATTGCTCCGCAATCTCGTCAAGAGGAACGGATTCGGCGGGTTCCTGGACAAGCTGTCGTGGAGCAGCCTTGACGACTAACCGCTGCATTTGCCGCTCGTGCAAAGCTGGTTTCGTAGGATCAAAGATCCTCGTTTCCAGCGTGTGCGGCGGCGGACGAAAAACCACCTGAAGGGCCGGTTGCGAGTCCGGCATAGTAGGAGTCAACAAGACCACGGCCAAATGCAGAAGGACCGAGAGGAATAGGCAGACAGCCACTCTCTTGGTTTCGGTTGTGGACCACTGCATATCAATCTCCTTTCGTACTCAGCGACGCAGACGAGCGTTCTCAGTCAAACAACGGCGACATTTCTTGCGCCACAGTGCGAGCGGCTTCTTGGTAAAAATCATCGAGAATAGATTCGTCGTCCGGTATGAGCTCCGGCATGAAATCCTTCCTGATGTTGAGTTCCTGCTCCAGCACCGTTTCGTCCTTGAGCATATCCTTCACTACTAACAGCACGTAGCTCTCTAGCGTACGTCGGCCGGTATTGAGACCATAGATGCCAACCCAGTACGCATGTACAATATAATCCAAGGTGTAGCGAATGTCCTTGGCCGAGGGATTCGTGGTGACGCGGACGCGGTCGAACCGTCTGATGAGCTCATCCAAGATGGCAGGTCGCACTGACTCATGCAGTGCTAGTATTTTTCTTTGAGCCTTCATTTTTGGGCGCGCGGAAACCTTAAATATCCTGAAAAAGGTGGCATTGGATGAAGATCCATTCTCAACTAGTCGATCAACCTGATCAGACAAGCCCTCACTGTTGCTCGTCTTCACCAACACCTTAAAGGGTCCAGTCGGGACGTTTACTGCGCCCTCCTCCTCAGTCGGCTCTTCCGCCACCGGCGACCCAACGAATGAAACCAGCAGCGTCGCGGTATAATCCAAGGCTTGGAACTCAAGCAGCTTGCTTTTGCTCGCCGCTTTGGCGATCAGAGGCTCCAGCCCAACATTCTCTTCTTTCTTTAACAGGTCACCGGCCATATCCACGACCCGCACCAAATACGCTTTAGCTTCGCGCTCAGAAAAATGTTCCCCGTGCAGCGCAAAGAGCTGTTCGCCGAGGACCGTAGATTTCTTGCAATGCGTCTTTAGACCCCGCAATAATGAGACCAAAGAATCCCGACTCGTGGCAGCCGACAATCCAGACGCGGTACTGACATCCGCGACGAACTCATCCAACGTGCCCTTGTCGTCCCGCTCCATGCGGTCGCGCAACTGCTCCAAGGCCACGAGCACAAAATCCGCCTCTTGTACAGAAGCAGCGAAAGCACTCGATGACATGCAGAAAAAGACGCAAACCGCAATGCGGCACCGTATGTTATTCACGCATCTACCTCCTTGCTAAGTACGCGACAGTAGATATATAGATAATACCGGGGACGCCGCTCACATTATCGCGTATTTTCATCGCACAACCTTCCTTTTGCACTAGATACTTCCTATCGAACGGGTTCGGCTGTTGACGGCTCCTCGCCGTTATACGCCCATTGCAAATATACAGAGATGGTATTCCTCCCCTGTGCCCGTTCCCAGCGATGGGGCGTCAACACGCCCTGCACTTCTTGGTAGCGACCGTAAACCGTGATCCAAGTCGGCGGATTGGCCCTAGGATTGGTTTGCCTAAACCATTGCTCTTCTTGGGGCGTCAGCTTTTCTCTGGTAACGGATAAGAGCGCCGTGCGACAGTCAAAGAGCGCCTCAAAATAGTGTCCGAATTTCCGGTCATCTACTAGCACGACCTCAAAGCAAGTCCCGTCTCGGCTACGCTCTTGGCCGAGATAATCCAAGGCCACGCCCTCGCCCAGAAAGCGGTCGATAAAGTGCCAACGGACCTCTTCACCCCGGTGGCGCATGGCGGCTAAACCAGGAGGAAGATTGCTTCCATACTGACTCCAGCGATCGTTAAAGAGCGTCTCGAATATTCTCGGTTGTCGCTTGGGATCTTTGCTCACATAAGACGGGTTGGGGACCGCCGGGTCGAACGAAACCTCTACCTTGTATTTTTCTTTTTTAGATACCGCGTAATTCACCCAGCCTTAGTAGTCACAAGT
>VXZF01000445.1:0-1232 GCA_009845645.1 Gemmatimonadota bacterium
TTGACCAAGCTATTGCGCATGTTCAGCGGATCGACATCCGGCGGGAAAACCTGAGAATTGAGATCCCGCGCCTCAATCATCGGGCCTTTCAAGTGCGGGAAGGGGCTGGGTATCCGCTCGTTAAGACCTACGTCTTTCCAGACGTACACGTCGTCGCGAATGTCGTCTTTGACCTGCTTGATGTCCTCGTTGATGCGAACTCTTCCCAGATAGGGCGAGGTAAAATTGTGCTCGTAGCGGGCGTAGATGGCCTTGGCCTTACCGCCGCCGGCCGGCTCCTTCATGGTGTAATAGCCTACTGAGGCCCATTTGCCCCAGCGCCCCAAGCCTTTCTTGGTGGCCACCAAGTGGGTCCCCTGGCGGTCCCGTGGGTAGGGATAGTCGGGCAGCGCGTCGTTTTCGCGGTAATCGACTACGCCGTTGTTGTTGAAGTCGATGCCGTAGATGAA
Source organism: Gemmatimonadota bacterium (assembly GCA_009845645.1). Lineage (GTDB taxonomy): Bacteria > Latescibacterota > UBA2968 > UBA8231 > UBA8231. The sequence continues at coordinate 450 of VXZF01000445.1, forward strand.
ATCCGGCGGATCGGCGTCGTAAAAGAGGATTGGCTCGGTCCAGTCGGGAATGCCGTTGAAATTCTGGTCGCTGTCTGGGATTAGGTCGTTGTTTTCGTCCAGCCCGGGGAAAATGCCCGAATCCGACTTCTCCGCGCTGGGCAACTCGTTGATCATCTCGTCTGGCCACTGGTCGTTGTCGTCATTATCGGTCATGACGGACATTTCCTGCGTCTGCGGACACACAAAACAATTGTCGCTGAAGAAGGCTACGCCGCCGCGGGCGCTGTCGTAGTTGCCGCTGTAGTCCGGGTCTAGGTTGAAAAATTCACCGCCTATCTCGATCGGGCCTACTTCCTTTTGGGCCGTGAGGAAATAGCCGAGAGCTTGCTTGTCAAAGCGCTTGCCGGCATTGCTGCCCACCGGGAAGAGGAAGTATTGGGGATTGGTGGCTAACTCGCCCTTTATTTTTAGCCCTTTGAAGTCTAGGTCCCAATCCAACCCGTAGAGCGCCTGACCGGTGGGGATGCCGTAGTCGAACTCGACCACCTTGCGGCCCGAGCCGCTGCCGTCGGAGCGCAAGACTGTATAACCTACTTGGCTTGGATCGAACAGATCCCACTTGTATTGCAAAAACGGCTGAGCCTGGGTAGTGGCCGGATCCGGTACCACCGGCCACTGGTAGAAGGCTTCGGGATTTTCTACTATCACATCTTCGAGGGACTTGATTGCGTCGTCGCCTTTCAGCCCGGTAAAAGGATTGACGTAGCTCCTGCCGCCCGGAGCGTATCTGTCGTCCCCTTC
>VXZF01000445.1:1332-4532 GCA_009845645.1 Gemmatimonadota bacterium
GTATTGGCCATGTGCTGATTGAAGTACGTGGCACCCATGCGCAGCACATTGCCCAGCTTGGTCTCCCAGTGGCCACCAAAGATCAACACCGGCGAGGTCTCCCTAGTGGCCTTGAAGGTCGAAAACTTGGCGGCACCCAACAGGTCGCCACCTTGGCTCAACATCAGAGTGAACCTGTTGTCCGAGGAAGCGCCATCGAGCAGGATGCCGAAGAAGCGCGGGTCGCTAAAGGTCAGATCTGAAAATTTGGCGCGGATGTCCTCGCCCAAGGTCACTCGGTAGTTCCAGCCCTTGTACGAGTCGTTGAGCATCACCAAATTGGCGAACCATCCCAAGTACTGGGCGGTACGGGTGTTGATATTACTTTCCCCAGGGCGAGAAAATTCCCAAGTGAAGACATTGAAACCGCGCGACAAGTAATTGCCTAAGCGGTCGTAGCGATTGCGTGCGTTGATCACCGAGGGATAGGGATCGTACTCCTTGCGCCCGTAGTTCAGATACGGTTCGGGATGGCCGAGGTTGAGGAAATCCCGGTTGCGCAGAAAGGTCTGCGCTTCGGCTTCGGCACCCAGCATTCCCAATCCCACAAGCGCTAGTAGCGCGGCCCTTACCATTCTCTTTCTCGCATTACTACTCATGGCAGCTATCCTCATGCAGTGTAGAGATTCTGTCTTCAGTCGCATTCCAACTCAGTGCTGGCGATACCCAACGCTGAACCGATGCACGCCTCCATAGCCGGAAAGGTGCAGTGGGTATGAATAAGCATAATCGAAATGCCATTGCTTATAGTTGTGCCCAAGCCCCACGTTGAGCTCTCTCTCGTCAAAACCCGAACCAACTGCGGCTCCCCCCATGCGGAACCGAGCGCCGTTGAGGCTCACCGTCCGCGTCTCGTACCCTACTCTGAACTCGGTTCGCCCATCGCGGCGTTCAATGTCGAGCAGGACTTCTCGCCCCGCCAAGTTGAGCAAAGCGGCCGCAACCACGGCCGGCTTTTCTTTACCTGCGACTTGGCCGCCCGCAGCGATATTCGCGCCGTTCAAGTCTTTGCCTACCAAGGCCAAGCGCAGGTACGACTGCGGATGTATGAAACCCACTTCCCAAGTGGCACCTACATCGAGGTGCCAAGCCCGATGCGACAGGTCGCCAGCTTTCCAAGCGCTGGTGCGCAAGCCGCCACCTAAGGCGAAGCGCTCGTGCAACGGCCGCCCATAGCCTAGGGCAATCACTTCTTCGCGCCAGCCATCAGCACCGAGAAACGAGACGCCCAATTGGAAGCCGCCGCCTCGCAAGGGCCCAGTTACCGACAAGCCGTTTAGGGCTGGGCTTTGGTCCAACCCAGGATAAATCAACGCGTGGGTCGTACCTGCCCGCCACTTTTGCTGCTGGGCATTACCGGCCGGATTGTACCAAACGGCCTCAACCGTCCGAATGCTGGCGGCGAAAGCGCCGCCCAATGCCGTGCTCTGAGCCCCCCGTCCCACAAATTCAAAAGCAGCGCCAACTGGGGGGACGAGGATCAGCAATAGGACGCTAGTACGCCACCACAAAAGTACCTCGGCGCGCCTTATCGCTTCCTTCTATCCCAACTTCATACAGATAGAGTCCCGGCTCGACAACTCGATCGCTCCCATCGCGGCCGTCCCATTCAAACTGATAGGTCCGGGCGCTTCCGGTCTGCGCCAACTGGCGAATCGACCGACCGGTCAAGTCGTAAATTTTTAGCACGACTTTCCGGCCCTCTTCGATATTGCCGACGACGAAGGTAAAGCGCACATACTCATCCGCAAACGGCGAAAACGGGCGCGGCTCCACCTGCACTTCGCCCAAGAGCTGCAACGGCGTTCCCGCAGCCAGTACCGTCCAAGTGGCACCCGGCATTTCTCGCCCCTGCTGCCAGTTCACGTAGCCGTCTCTGTCGCCTTGGGCCTTGTTGCCAGCCTCAAAGCGCATGGCGGTCTTGTCGCGCACAAAGAGCGCTTGCCCCTCAATTTCGACAGTAGCCATCGCGCTGATTTGCTCGTTAGGTGCAAGCTCTATCAGCACCCCCTCCCGATCCGGCGTTGGGTCCCAAGTGTAATCCTCTGTGGGCACGAGTTCCCGACCATCGACGCGCACGGCTGTTACGCGGAGCAAAGGGCCTTGTACACGCAAGAAATCAACCCCGTAATCATCGACGCCAGCCGCGATCTCTACTTGGTAGATCAGCGTTGCTTCCTCGCCTTTGCGCAGTGAATCGGATACGACCACCTCCGCCAAGAGTTGTTGGGCGACCAAGACAGGATCGTAGTCAATGGCAATGCGCTTGAGCACCGGGCTGACAAAAGGAGCCGAGTTCGTCAGACGAGCCCGGTACGCCAACTGCGCGACCGGCTCGTCCCCATTGTAGAAAAATTCCCCATCCGTGTGCGCCGCAACCCTTCCCCAAAGCTCCTCTGCACTCTCTGCGGTAGTTCCGCGCACCTGTAACTCAATGCCTGTGCGCTCCAGACGATCTACTTGCCAGCGGATCAGCCCCACGTTGACCGGGGTAGGCGGAGCGAAGCTATCCTCTATGAAGCCTTCGCTAACGTAGCCCACGCCGAATACCTCAATTTCGCCGATGGCAACCCAGTTGCTGCGGTCTTGGCGGATTATTGTCAGCCGCACGAAGCGACCCTCGCGCGGGATCGCCTCACCGCGCTCGTCGGTCGCAGCCCAAGTAGAATCTGCGCTTGTATCTACATTGAGGACGAAATTGTCCGGCTGTTCCGCCAAAAGATGCCAAACTTGCGGTGCCACCTGGGAGGCTGTCTCGAGCCTGTACCCACGCACGAAATACTCGGGCTGGTTCAGCGCCGTCTCGCCGGCTAGCAATCGCACGCGCTTGATCGCCCGGTCCAGCCCGAGATCGACAGTAAATTGCTTGTCGAACACGTGATTGGTGCCCGAGATCCACTCACTCCGCACGAGGTCAATCGCACCGTCGGTTAGCGGCACAGGCTTGTCAAAATCGTCTATCACTGATCGTCCTAAAGCCACATTTATATTCTCGTCCAAATGCGCCAAGATGACGAGGCTATCTGAATGCACCTGTACACCTTGGGTCGTTCCCAAGGCAAATGTATCGACCGTGTCCACTACCCAAGTCTTTAATTCAGCACGGCACGGACTGAATTCGAGCAATAGCAAAAGTGCGCCCAGCCCCAGCACTTCAGAAT
>VXZF01000199.1 GCA_009845645.1 Gemmatimonadota bacterium
ATCCGTAGTTGACTGGATAGATGAAACCTGCTTCAGGATGTTTGGAGCCAAGAGGTCGATCTATGGTAATATCGACAGTTTTGCCGATGAACGTCCTTGCATCCACAAAGTCACTTGTCATGGTCGTTTAGTTTCAAGATCGAGACAGCTTTTCCCTAACATTCATGGAATCATAGGTGTGTCTTCTGGCGTGTTAGCCGTTGTTCCCCTCCCACTTCATTGCCTCAATCAAGTAGCAAAAGGGAAATCGGTTTCCAGCCTCATAGTATTTCTGGTTGCCTTCCGCGACCAAAGATTCCTTGGGCTGCGGCTCGGAGAACTTGGTCACAACCATTCCGTTTTCAGTCAGAAGAGAGAATATGTCTGATAGTGGACGACGATAGAATCTCACCTGACGTTTGCGGCCATTATCGCGGAAGACCATCGAGGACTCCCTGCGATCGAAGTACTCACATACTCTTCGCTCTGTCAGTTCTCCTGGTCGTCCTCCAGCATTTAGGATGGGATGCGCGTCCGAGATGATGAATCTGCCGCGAGAAGCTAGGGCTCGCTTGACGACAGGTATCAGCCGGCTTGGCCTTTCGAGGTAGCGCAGCAAATTGATAGCTGTAACAAGATCATAGTTAGCTTCGGGTCCTTCCCATTCTTTCACCTCCCCTTGGATAAAACGCACCCTCTGCCCGTTACGCTCTGCGTCCTTCCTAGCTATGTTCAACATGGTTGGAGATGAGTCAATTGCCGTAACCTCAGCTCCCAATTCACTCAGAGCGATAGCCAAAGAGCCAGGGCCGCATCCAAGATCGAGAACCCTGAGGCCCGAGACTTCTCCGATGAGCTCTAGCAGTGCCGGATGCTGAATCAGATAATAGTCCGTCTGGTTCGCCTCGCGATTCTTATGGAACCACTCGGCAAGAGCTTCCCAGTCTTTCATTGCGAGAAAACCTCACATGGGAGGGAGGAAATTACGGCCAACCGCTTGTATCCGAACAATTGGTTCGGGTAATACCCCTTATCAACGCGAAGGTACGTACTTGTGTGGACAGTAGCAATCAACGCTGAGGGATTAGGGTCCCCTCGTCACCGGCCCGGATAGCTTGAAAAAATCGCTATAGAAAGTCTGCGTTTCGTTTTTCTTGTGCTGCGTTCGCCTACTCAGCGGCGAAGGTCTAGGATAGACGTCTCAGATTGTCCCGTGACCCATCTCATAGTGGTCTGGCGCATGGCTTCCTTTTTTCTTTTCTTGGCCATTTTGCTCCGCTATAGAAAGGCTACTAAACAAAGGATTCGCTCATGCCCGCAGACAATCGCCCGGTGCGCGTCGGCATCTATGGCACCGGCCGTTTTGCCAACCAAACGCACCTGCCCAATCTGAGCAAGCTAGACGACGTCGAGTTGGTCGCCGCGAGTGACCCCAACTCAGACAATCTCGCCACCACTGCGCAAAAGTATTCTATCGCTCGCACTTATGCGGACCCGTATCAAATGCTCGCGGAAGAGCGGCTGGATGCGCTCTATTCGGTTGTGCCGGCCTTTGCGCGCACTGATGTGGAAGCCACGGCCGCAGCGCAGGGCATCCACCTCTTTAGCGAGAAACCGCAAGCGACCAGCATGGCTGTTGCGCGGCGCATTGCCGATGCGGTCGCCGAGGGCGGCGCGATCTCAACGGTTTGTTTCCGCGAGCGCTACCGCCCGCTCTTTCAGGAGGCCCGCCGCCTGCTCGCGGATAAGGCCGTCACCCACATCCGCTTCCAGAACACGGCCGGGTTGCCCTTGCTCGAAGCCGAGGTTTCCGACCCGGATAGTTGGCACTATCAGATGGACAAGGCCGGCGGCTCGGCCTTCGACTGGGGGGTGCACGCCGTTGACTACGCGCGCTTTATGAGCGGCCTCGATATTACCCAGGCCCAAGCGTTTTACCACCATCCCCCTCGGTACAACACGCCGCTGTCGTGTTCGTTTAATTTTTTGTTGACAAACGGGGCGACTATGACCTCGACGTTCCTCGCGACCACGCCCGCCGCTCCGGGCGACGAGCCGCGCTTCACTGTTTTTTACGAGGGGGGATACTTGGCGCTGTGGATGTACGACCGGATTGAGGTCAATGGCGAGGTGGTGTACGCGCCGGAGGAATTCGACCCGTGGTTTGAGCAAGACCGCGTCTTCATTGAGGCCGTGCGCACCGGCAATCGCGCCCTGCTCCTCAACGACTATGCCGACGGCCTTTATTCGCTGGCTCCGGTGCTGGCGGGGTGGGAGTCGGCGCGGCGCGGTGGCGAATTGATTGCTGTGGCCGAATTTATGGCGAGCTGAGCGTGGGGCGCATCGCGAGGCGGTGGGGGGCCGCAGGCGGGTATCGGGAGTTTTTGGGGCTTGCCCTGCCGCTGATTCTGAGCACGGCTAGCTGGAGCATCCAGCACTTTGTCGATCGGGTCTTTCTCTCTTGGTATTCCACTGAGGCGTTGGCGGCCGCGCTGCCGGCGGGCATGGCCAACTTCACCTTCATCAGCCTCTTCATGGGCACGGCCCAATACGCCAACACGTTTGTCGCCCAATACATGGGGGCGCGGAGGCTGACGCGGGTAGGGCCGGCCGTGTGGCAAGGGGCGTACGTGGCCTTATTCAGCGGTCTGTTGGCCTTGCTGCCGGCCGCCTTTGCCGGCGAGCTCTTCGCATTCATTGGCCACGACCCAGGCATCCGCGCCGCTGAAACCCAGTACTTCCGCATCCTTTGCTACGGCACTGGGCCGCAGGTCTTGTCCACGGCTTTCTCGTGCTTTTTCAGTGGGCGGGGCCAGACGTGGGTGGTGCTGGCGGTCAACGTCGTGGCCATAAGCGTCAACATCATCTGCGACTACGCCTTGATATTCGGGCACTGGGGACTGCCTGAGTTGGGGATCGTCGGGGCGGCGTGGGCCACCAATATCGGCTTAGTGGTCTCGGCGCTGTGTTTCGCGGTGCTGTTTTTGGGGCCGCGCTATCGCAGCGAATACGCCACCTTGCGCGGCTGGAAGCCCGACCTCAAACTGCTGCTGCGCCTGTTGCGCTATGGCGGCCCTAACGGCGTCAACTTCATGCTCGACATCATGGCCTTTACCTTCTTTTTGTTCATCGTGGGCCGCTTGGGGCCAATCCCGCTGGCGGCGACGAACTTGGCCTTTCACATCAACAGCCTCGCCTTCATGCCGCTCATTGGTTGCAGTATTGCCATATCGACGATGGTCGGCCAGCGCTTGGGGCGCGAACAGCCCGAAGCCGCCGAGTACTGCACGTGGTCGGGCTTGCACTTGGCCATGCTGTACATGGGGACGATGTCCTTGGGCTACGTAGTGGTGCCGGAGTTTTTCCTTGCGCCTTTTGGCGAGGAGCAAGACGCCAACTTTGCGGTCGCGCATCAGATCGCCGTGGTCTTGCTGCGCTTCGTGGCTCTGTATTGCATCTTCGACGCCGCCTATATGGTCTTCGCGGCGGCCCTGAAGGGCGCGGGCGACACCCGTTTCGTCATGTGGATTTCGATCGCGCTGGCTTGGGCGATCATGGTTGTGCCGTCTTTCGCCGCCCTAACCTACTTTGACGGAGGGCTATACCTGATATGGAGCTTTGGCTGCGCGTATATATGCATTTTGGGCGTGGCTCTGTACTTGCGCTTTCGCACGGGCCGTTGGAAGAGTATGCGGGTTATTGAGCGGGTGGATGAGGATAGTGAGTGAGGGTGAGGAGACGAGGCTGACCCTACAACGGCTTGGCCACGGCTAAGCCCGTGCCGACTGCTGACACGCGGTTCCACCCCGATCCTCTGAGACCGGCATAGATCATGTAATAGGTCCCATTGATCGCGAATACCTGTGGGGTCAGGAGGCCGTCGCGATCCCAAGCATTGGCATTGGCCGCGGGCGTGAAGATTGGGTTGTGTGGGTTGGGCTCGAAGGTGCGGAAGTCGCGCGTGCGGACGTGCCCAATGGTCCAGACCTTGCCGTCGTAGCCGCCGTAGAACAGATGGAAGTAGCTTGGCCCTTTGAGGATTTCGGCTTCGCGCACTCCGTAGCTATCCCACGCCTGCCCCGATCCGCTGAACACGGGATTGGCGGGATTTTTGGTGACCTGCGCCGGGTCGCTGGTCGGTGCAGTGGCATGGCAGATGGTCGGTACGTTGTAGAGAATATCGCGCCGTTCAGGAGGTGCTGGCGACTCGCCGGTATAGACCATGTGAATGACATCGCCCGACACGGCTACCGACGGATGGGAAGAGCCGTGTTGCTCGTGCGCGCCGCCGACTGCAACTACCGGTTCATTGCCAATCCGCGTCCACGCTCCGAAATCACCGTCGCTGACTAGTAGGCCGGTCTGTTTGCGGCGGGGCTTGTCCTTGCCTTGGGTGCCGAGATAATAGGCGTAGTAGCGCTGGTTGGCGGGATTCCAGAACGGGAATGGGTATTCCACGCCGTGATTGTCGAAGCCGTCGGCGGAAGGTAGGAGTATGGGATTGCGCTGGTCGTGCGTCACCGCCGTAGGATCGGCGAC
>VXZF01000154.1 GCA_009845645.1 Gemmatimonadota bacterium
GACTGGTGAAGGACAGTACATGTTTGTTGCCCAAACGGAAAAAGTCGGGGCAGCCGCAGTCCTCGCCCCACTCGGTGAACCGGCCTCCCTCGTAGAAGGGATGCAAATATTCCCAATGAGCGAGGTCTGTGGAGGTAAATAGATACGCCGCATCTGGCGGGGCGGCACCGCTGTTGCCGGTCAGTGCGTAGTAAGTATCTCCTTCGACCCAAGCGCACGGGGCACCAGCGATCCGATATTCATCGCCTGCCTGCGGATTGGGTATAATCGGGTTCGCCGGGTGCTTTTCCCAATGGATGAGCATATCATCGTCACTGGTGGCGAGACAGATGCCATCCGGCAGGCCGTGATAGATGAACGTGGGCACCCCCTCTTTATTGATAAATGCTGCACCACTGTAGCACTGGTCTCGGTCGGCTCCCTCCGGGCCGGGCGTCAGCGCAATGGGGTGGTCCGTCCAATGAACCAAATCCGCACTGGAAGCGTGGCCCCAATGGATCGTGCCGTGGAAAGCGCCATTGGGATTGTACTGATAAAAGATGTGGTATCGGCCCTTCCAGAAAATGGTTCCGTTCGGATCGTTCATCCAGTTGATCGGGGCTATAAAATGGTAGGCTGGACGGTACGGGTCCGACGCCAATTGCAGACGGCGTGGGGCAATGTCGCGTTGCTTCGATTCGGTCATTTATATGTGTCTCCCATGGGTTTATCCCAATCCCTTACCGGCCCTCGGGACAGCAATTCTGCGAGCGTGAGGCAGGCTAGGTCGCGGCCGTCCTCCAGTGCCTTGTCGATAGCGCAGCGGCCGCCTTTGATCTTCTTTTGCCCGTGCACGATGGCCGAACGGACTTCATAGAAGGACTTTACTCTAGCGGATATCCAGCCGCATTGGTCGGTGCCTTGGCCGAGTAGGCGTTTCGCCCGAGCCGCCAGTTGGTGGGTCAGTTTATGTTTGATCGGACCGTACATGATCTCCAAGGCGATGGAGACATCGAGGATGCGATCCTCTGCACTAAAGGGGCCGCCGACGCGGGCTAAAGAGGCCGCGAGGCGGCGGATTGCAAGGTCGATGACATCGCGCCGGCCGCGATAGGTACACCAGCGGCTGGCCAATGCAGCGAAAGTAGCTGCGTCCTGCTGGCTGAATGGGTGTTCTTTGGGTGCTGCGTCGGACAAGTAGGTGGAGGAGTTGCGAAAACCGCAAGCGAAGTTGGGATCAAGCCCTTCGATCCACTCGGCGACGCGGACAAAGCTCGTGTGGGAGACCAGCGGACTCCGCGTGGCGATAGACAGCAGATCAACTAGGACTTTGCTGTCGTCTGGAGAGCGGATTGCAAGGTCGATCTCGTAGTCGCCGGGGAAGCGGTACTTCACTTTCGGGACGCAAGCGCGGCTAGTGGAAAAATCGGGTAGTGGTTCAGTTTGAAAATAAAACGCCCCTGCGATGATGGTCGCAGGGGCGTTTCCTACGTACGTGTTTCCCTACTTGCCCCGTCGCTTCGGCGGCTTTTTGCGAGCAGGCGGTCGTGATTGGGCGCGCCGATCACAGCGTTGCGTCGTCTCTTGGACGAGCCGATGCGCTAGCTGGTTCGGGTCGGGATGCCGTGAGGTCGATTTGCACATAAGCCCAAGATACATAATATTCCCCTCTGTCGCTACCAGCAGAAACCCGTCTTGTGTCGGGTCCCCTGCTGAATACAACAGCCTCGCACAAGATGGCGGGTCGCTCCCGCGGTCTGAGGTAAATAGGTAGGAGTGCAGTTGTTCTGCATGGTAGCGACAGGACCCGGCCAAGCCTTTACGGTCCTGTCGCTCACTGCTCTGCTGGAGTGGTCCTTGTCCACTCTCTGCCGGTGCCTCGCATGACGGGGCACCGGCCTATTTGCGAAGGTTGACCTTATCGCCACTAAAGGCGGTGGTTTGGCCTTTTGCTATTTCGATGTCGCCCCATTCTACATAGATCGTAACGACCGGCTCTCCCGTAATTTTCTTCCACCCCTTCATCCACGTCTTGACAAGACGCTCGGAACTCAATGGGTCCTGGTCCATGCCTCGGGCCATCAGCCCGTTGATTTTCACCCACAGTATTTCTCTTTTAGCGTAGGCCCCCACGACCGTCCCTTCCACGACCGCCTGGCTGCAAAAGCGTTTCACGTTCTGCAAGTCGGCTCTACTGTTGCCCACAATAGGGCCGCACGTCGGCGAGTTGCCAGAAAACGACCTTTCTTTTTGCTGGCCGGCCTGTACTAAGGGGGCTTTGGCTTTAGCTGGTTTGGATGTGGAGATCGGGGTGGAATAGGGCTTTGGCTTCTTCGCATGGATCGCCTTTTGCGCATCACTAACCGGCAAAGACAGGACGGTCATGGCGACGAGGCTGGCAAGAGAAACGAACCCAAAGAATCGAATTAGTCCTTTATCGCGGTCCTTGGTCTTCAGGAGGGACAGGACGATAATGGTACTAACTAGAAAAACAACGAGGAAGATAAGCATCAGGGGACCTACTTTGAGAGAGTGGACGTTGGAGCCGTAAAGGCTCGGGCCTTGTCCACTCTCTCGATCCGCTGATGCGGGCGGGAGAATCCGACCTATTCGCCAGCGCGAAGTGGCCACTTCGCACAAATGCTTTTGTATTCAGCCGGAGACCCGATTACTCCAAAGCTGGTGAGGACAGCGAATCAAAAGAGTGGACGGATTCAAGGTACAATGCGGAGGGGTGGTCTGTCAATAACTTGTGTAAGGTTGGTTGTCAAAATTAGTCGTTGACATACCATACCTCGCACCCTATGTTCTCTGGTATAAACAAAAAGGCCGCCAGCGGTAGCACCCGCCAACGGCCGAAGAAAACCGCCACCCGTTAAGAGGAGATTTTCTAGATGGAACCTCGTATCCGAGGCCCACCATGTTTGTATATAATAGGCGGGGAGGGCTTAACAGTCAAGGTTTTTCATCCCACAACCACACAGGAGAGGACCATGCTGAACGTGAGGAATCGAATAGCAGAGGAAGCGGATCGTCTGCGCCAGCGCATAGTTGAGATAGAGGAACGTTTGGTTGAGTTAGATTCGGCGGTGAAAGTGTTGGACGAATTTGCTGAGTCGTCCAACGAGGAGCCGACGGCGACAGATACAGAAGCCGGTCACGATCCGCTTCCTCCTCAAGCGACGGAGGACGCGCGACCCACGCCGACGGTAGCTATCCGGGAACTTTTCGAGGCTGAACCCCAAAGACAGTGGAAGCCGATGGAGTTGTCCGTTAGACTGAAAGTGATGTTGGACAATAATGAGCTTAATACCACTTCGCTCAAAGACCCGGTAGAGAGAACACACACGATTCTGCGGGATTTGACCAAACAAGGCTTTATAGTCAAGCATCAGCCGGTTCCCAAAAGCCACAAGTCCTATTACGTCAAGGCGGTCCCGGAGCCGTAGGATGGTGCGGCATGGTCAACCAGCTCAAGCCCGAGCGTCAGGCCCTTATCCTACATTGCTTGCTGGAGGGCGTCAGCGTCAACGCGACGGCTCGTATAGCCAAGTGCTCCAAGAACACGGTGTTGAGCCTTCTGCGCGACGCTGGCACGGTCTGTGCTCAATACCAAGACGAAAAGCTCCGCAATCTCACCTGTCGTCGCTTGGAGGTCGATGAGGCGTGGAGCTTTGTCTATGCCAAAGAGCGCAACCTCGACAGCGCGGTCGCTGCGCCGCCGTATGCGGGCGACGTGTGGCTGTGGATGGCGTTTGACCCGGATACCAAGCTCGTCCCCTCGTGGCGCATAGGCGACCGCACAGCGGAGACGGCCAAAGACTTTATGAACGACCTCAAGGGCCGACTGGTCAACCGAGTGCAGTTGACCACAGACGGACACAGACCCTATCTGGAGGCCGTCTCCGACGCCTTCGGCGATGAGATTGACTATGCGATGCTGATGAAGGTGTACGGCACCGACGAGCTGGCTCTAAACGTGGAGCCTATCGCGGGCGAGCCGGACTTGGACTGGATTAGCACATCGGGGGTCGAGCGGCAGAACTTGACGTTGCGTATGTCGATCCGACGCTTCACGCGCCGCACCAACGGGTTCTCCAAGTTGCTGAGAAACCATGCACACGCCATTGCGATCCACTACATGCACTATAATTTCTGTCGCATCCATCTGTCGATTGACCAGACGCCGGCGCAGAAAGCCGGGCTGGTCAATCGACGCTACGATCTGTTCTGGATGGTGGGATTGATCGACGATTTCAGACCCAAGCCGCGCCGACCGACGCGGTATTACAAAGGCCCTCAATTTTCAAACTGAACCACTACCAAAAATCGCTACCGTCCGGGGGAGGGGCGACGCCCGGCCCCCACCTTAGACTGCGCACGAGTGCGGTCGTGCGCACGGGATGGTTTGACCGGTTTGGATTCTGATTCTCGGGTTCGTCGGGCAGGCCGTACGTTGCCCTGACGTCCTCGTAGGGAGCCAGATAGGCTTCGCGGCCAAGATCGAAGCGCCGGTCGAGTTGTAAGCCGTGCAAGAG
>VXZF01000648.1 GCA_009845645.1 Gemmatimonadota bacterium
AATGAATAGAGAGTGGCCTGCTCTGGCCACTGTAAAAAGGAGGAAAGGAGGGCAAGAATGAAGAGACTCACGCAAGCGGCATTTCAACGAGCACGGGCCTTCGTAGTGGACCAAGGGAGGGAGTTGGACCGCAGGCGTTTTGAATTTCACTTTGAAGCCGGATCTGCCGATGCCGTTGTGGCCGCGCTGGCCTCTTACCAAAACGACGACGGCGGTTTCGGCCATGGCCTAGAACCCGATCTCAGGACGCCGACTTCGTCTGCGATTGCCACCACGGTAGCTTTCCAGATTTTCAGAGAAATTCGGGCACCTTTCCCGATTTTCAGAGAAATTCGGGCACCTGCGGACCACGCGCTGGTACGGAAGGGAATCGAGTACTTGCTCGCCACATACGACGAGTCCCGGCAAGTGTGGCCAATCGTTCCACCCGAAGTGAATGAGGCTCCCCACGCTCCCTGGTGGAATTATGAGAAAAGCGCGGAGACCTTCGGGCAGTTTCTGGTCAATCCGCGCGCTGAGATTCTCGGATACTTGCACGACTTTAGCGATGGGGTGCCGATGAGATTGCTGAAGATATTAACCGAAGCCGTTCTGGAGCATCTGGACTCCCTGCCCGACGAAATGAAGATGGAAGACATCCTTCCTTTCATCCGGCTCGCGGAGACTAAAGCTCTGCCAAATAGGGATCGAGTCTGGGAGAAGCTGGTCCGAGCGGCGGCCCATAGTGTTGTCCGGGATCCAGAACAGTGGGAGAGCTATGCCCTCAAGCCCCTGTGGCTAGTTTCCTCTCCGGAATCACCTCTGGCCCCTGGACTCGCGCATGAAGTGGAGATGAACCTGGACTTTGAGGTTGAACAGCAGGGCGAGGATGGCTCTTGGTCGCCTACTTGGACCTGGTATGGCCAGTATCCAGAAGCCTGGGAGCAAGCCAAGAGGGAATGGCAGGCCAGAATCACGGTCGATACCTTGAAAGCATTGAGAGATTTTGGTCGCTTACCAAAGGAGGTTTTCCTTGAAGAAACTGAGTCTTCTCGCCTTGGTCGCGGTGATGGCTGATTCGGCGGCTTTCGCAGAACAGGTAGAACACCTCTTCGTCGAGTCGTACGACGGCGCGCATTTTAAATGCGAACTTCGTCTACCTGTCGGCGAGGGTCCGCATCCAGCACTTATGTATATCCACGGCGGTCGGGGTGGGCAGCCCCCCGGGCCGAATTACGCCCGATACGTGCGGTCCTATATGCTGGCGGACGGCTATGCCTACTTCGATATTGACTATCGCCGCTACAGTATAGGCACCGGGGATCTAGAGGATGTGGTCGCCTGTTACCGCTACTTGCAAAGTCGGCCGGAGATTGACCCCAATAGAATCGGCATAATCGCCGACAGCTACGGCGGATATCTGGCTCTATTGCTCGCCAGCAAGGAGCGGCCGGCGGCGGTCGTGGCCTGCGCCGGTCTGGTCGACTTGATCGGCCTGTGGTACGATCCCGCGCGGAAGCTGGCACCGCGAATCTACCGAAACTGGGACTGGTTTGAAAAATTGCTGCACGGCGGCATGACTATCCGCGAAGAGTCCGATCTATTAGCAACGGGCCAGTCGGTGGAAACGGAGGAGCAAAGGCTGGCGGACGAGTGCCCGCAAGGCCTAGCCTTCCAATGGGGTGCAGAACTGGCGCATTACGAAAAGATCGCCCCGCTTGAGCAGTACGAGCACATCGAAAGCCCGCTTCTCTATATCGTAGGGAGCGAGGACGGGTTCAAAGACGCGGGTAAAGAGTTGATCAGGAAACTGCAGGCGATAGGCCGCGTGGCGGAATATTCAGAGCATCCCGGCGTTGGCCACTCGTTCGCTTTCGGCCTTGAGCGGGACGGGCAAGGGGACATCCATGAGGAATTCTACCGCGCCCTCCAACTGATGACCGGATTTTTCAGGCGCTGGGTCAAAAGCCCCGCACCCTAGAGAAATGAAAGAAATTTGAGTATGGGCAACATCGAATACCGTATTGGCACGTTGGCCGAATTGGCCACAGTCGTATCCTTTAAGATCAGGATGTTTCAAGAAGTCGGTGCCGATGCACTTTTGGCTGACGACGCTAGTAGCACCATCGGCCAAGAGTACGAGCGTCTCTTCCAGAAGGGGGACCTCCAGCACTTCGTAGCTTTTGAGGAGGAGGAGATCGTTGCTTGCGCGGTTGGCCTGATCAAGCGAGATACACCGTTCTGTTTCTTTAGGACACCGTTCTACGGATTTGTCGCGGATGTGTATACGGTTCCAGAAAGCAGAAGGCTCGGTCACGCCAGACAGTTGACCCATGAGGTGTTATCTTGGCTGGAGCGAAAAGGCGTTCGAACAGTCAGGCTGCAGCCCTCCGCTCAGGCCAAATCATTGTATAAGGAGCTTGGATTTCAGGAGTCTGGGGAGATGGTGCTTCACTTTGACTGACGGAGTTTGAAATGTCGTGGACAGGTTTGGGGCTGCGAATGAATTATTTTAAAGGTAAAATGACTATAGACGATAACCGCATCGTCATTGTCGAGCGCACGCCCCACAATCGGTCGTTGCTCCTGTAAGTGGAACCTTGGCTAGCGGCGAGACGTTCAAACGCAGTTGAAGGAGGGCTCTATGCTATACCGCATTGCCGCTATCGGCTTCATTTTTGCCTGCACGAGTGTCGCTTGGATCATCTTGGCACAGGTCGTCTCGCACCGCACCCACCAACAAGACACCAAGCTCAAAGCCGCGGTAGGCCAATTGTGGGGCACTTCCCAGTCCCAACGCGCCCCACTCCTGTACTGGACCACTGAGGAAACCGTCGTCACACAGACCCCTGACGGCCAAGAGACAGAGCACTCCAAGGAGCGGCGGCATCTCCTGCCCCTAGAAGCCAGCCGCCTACAAATCGATCTACACCTCGAACACCGTCGCAAGGGCTTGCTGTGGTACGCCACCTACCAAGTGGAACTAGACGCCACCTACACGGCGACCAACGAGACAGACCGTCCCCTCGATCTGACCTTCGATCTAGCCCTACCTACTTCCCAAGCTGTGTACGATGATTTCGCCCTGTCCATCGACGGCCAATCCATCGCCCCGCTGCCGCTGGCGGAAGGGCACTTGCAACAGCCCTTGCACTTCGCGCCAGGTCAGAGTCGCCAGATCCGTCTTTCCTATCAATCGCAGGGTTTAGAAGAATGGTGGTACCGCTTCGGCGACCACGTCGAGCAGGTCTCCGATTTCGAGTTGGTCATGCACACTGATTTCGACGCCATCGACTTCCCGCGCGAAAGCCTAGCACCCACTCAAAAAGAGCGCACCACCGATGGCTGGCGTCTCACTTGGCAGTACGACCGCTTGCTCACTGGAGCCTCCCTCGGCATGGTCATGCCCGCCCGCCTCAATCCGGGCCCCTGGGTACAAGACGTGACCCAAGCCGCGCCCATATCCCTCTTTCTCTTTTTCTTTGTTCTCTTCGTCTTTGCCACGGTCAAAGGCATCGACATCCATCCGATGAATTACTTCTTCATCGGCGCGGCCTTTTTCAGCTTTCACCTGCTGTTGGCTTACCTAGCCGACCACTTGCTCATCCACTACGCCTTTTTGGTGGCCGCAGCGGTGTCTGTTTTCTTAGTCGTCTCTTACATGCGACTCGTGGTCGGCCTGCGGCTGGCCTTGGTGGAGATCGGCTTGGCCCAATTCATTTACTTAGTGCTCTTCTCCTACACCTTCTTCTTCGTCGGCTATACCGGCTTGGCCATTACCGTCCTGTGCATCGCCACCCTTTTTGTCGCCATGCAGCTTACTGGTCGGATGGACTGGTCGACCGTTTTTGCCCAGTCGCCAGCCACTCCTCAGAAGTCCGAGTAGCCTAGCTCGTCACCCGCAACCGCTCCGGCACCCCCACCGGCTCCCCATTGCGACACACCACCGGAAAGTGCGGACCGGCCTCGGCCATGGGCGCATTGTCGGGCAATTCGACGAACTGCTTCATCAGGTGCTCGCCGCTTTGGTCAAAGCGCGCCGCGCCGGTCATGTAGTGGATGGCAATAGCGCGCCGGGGCCGCGGCGACTGATTGAAGGGCGAGCCGTGCCAAGTCATAGAATGGTGGAAGGAAACCTCCCCGCGCATCACCGGACACGGCCGCGCTGCCACCTCGCGGATCTCGGCGTCGGCTGGCGGGGTAAAGCCCTGTAAGTCTTTGAAGTTTTCCAATAGCGACAAATTGCCCTGCGTGCGCAAAAACTCGATCTGGTTGCCCCACTTGTGGCTGCCGGGCACCATCCACATGCAGCCGTTGTCCTCGGTCGCGTCGTCCAAGGGGATCCACGCCGAGACCGGCGTCATTGGCTTGATAATCGGCCACAAGGGCGCGTCCTGGTGCCAGTGGGTCGAGCCGCCGTAGCGCGCGGGTTTGTACTGGATCTGGTCGTGCCAGACCTGGAGATCGGCATGGCCGGTGAGTTGGCTGATCCCCCGCACGACAGCCGGGTGGTAAATCAGCCGCTCCCAAGCGG
>VXZF01000404.1 GCA_009845645.1 Gemmatimonadota bacterium
GCTTTGGGTTTGTCACGCCGACCGAGGGAACCCGCTCCGACGGCGTGCCGCTCAACCAAGATCCCGTGCCGGCCTTTGAGGTGAGCATTGCCGCCGAGGCGGGCGACATCCTCGCGCAAAGGGGCTATCGCCGCTTGAACACCCTCATCGCCGATGTGCCGGTCAACTTCGAACCAGAGGTCGAAATCGATTTTCCTCAGCAATACGTGCGCCTTGTGCGCTACCAGCGCAAAGCATCTGTGCTCGATGAGCAGCGCACCACTGACAGCAATACGGTGCGCGGCACCATTGCCGAATTTGTGCTCACCGGTCGCGGCGTGCCCAAGCGGGCCATCTACCGCAGCAAAATCCTCGACTTGGGGGCCGAGGTGAACTTTGGCCGCTTGGCGTGGACAGCACGCACCATGCGGATGGTTGGCGAAGAAGCCGTAGTCGTGTCAGACGCCGAGGCATGGGTGGAGGTGGAGGTGCGGGCCGGCCGCGACGGCGACCCCAACATATACCACGAGTACACGGACTCGGGCAAGGAATTTGTGGTGACGCGCGAGCGCTACGAAAACGACCTACGCCTACCTGAGACCGAGGGCATCCTGCGAATCGACCGCCAGCCCGGCATCCGCGCGTCCATTGGCTACGACAGCGAGAATTGGTCTTTTTGGTCCAGCCCCATCACAGAATCCGGCACTTGGCTCGACTTGCGCAATGGCTCGCATTTGCAACTCCAAATCACCCTACAAAGCCGGGCGTTTGGCGATTGGGTAGAGCTTGATTCGCTGTGGATTGAAACCTCGCCGCCCTTGGCCGCGCAGATCGTGGGCGAAGTAGCGCGCGCAGCCGACATGCAGCCTCCTCCGGGTTTTGTCCAAGTCGAGCTGGGGGCGCGGGAGACGTTTGTGTACGACGTGCGCGCCTCGTTTGCCAGTGCCGCCGAAGGAGGCTTTGACCGGGTGCGGATCCACACGGGTATTGCGCCCGAGTTTGCGCACTTGGAAATGGGCGATCCACTCGCGGTCGTCGAGCCGCTGGCCGTGGTCGAAGGCGACGCGAGCTTGGAGGTATTGCTGCCACAAAAAGTGACTGCTGCGTCCAACGAGCCGCTGCGGGTGGTCTTTGCTGCGGAAGTCTTTGCGCGCGCGACGACCTTTACCGGCGAGGTGTTGACCGAGGACGAAAACCGCCTGCCGCAGCCGATTGAGCCGGGCGATGCCAGCGCCGCTGTCTCCACCAATAGCCTGCGGGTGCTCGGGGCTGCGAACCCGGCCGCAGAGATCGTCCAACGCGTGCGCTTGTCGAGCGGGGTGGTCACGCCCAACGGCGACGGGGTCAACGACCGCTTAGCTATAGAATACGCGCTCTTCCTACTACCCGCTCCCGTGCCGGTGGTACTCGATGTGTACGACTTGGCGGGCAACCGCCGCGCCCACGTGGAGGTCGGCGCACAGGGCACGGGTCCGCAGCGGGCCTTTTGGGATGGCCGCGACGAGCAGGGTGCACTTTTGCCGCCGGGCTTGTACTTATTGGAGCTAGCGTTGGTGACCGAGGCCCAGCACGGGCGTGCGCTCCTGCCCGTTGGCTTGGCCTATTAAGGAAGCAACGCATGGCGATCTTTTTCTGGTGTGCGACTCTCAGCCTGTTAGCCCGCCCCCTCGCGGCCGAGGTTTTTACCTTTGACAGCGCCGAAAAGTGGCAGACTTGGCAACTGCCGCAAGGGCTGGTACAACTCGGCCCGTCTGGGCACTTAGAGTTGGTCAAGTTCCGCAAGAACATCGATCCCGTGCGCAATGCGAGCGACTTTTTCCACGATACAATGGAGCGAAAGGCTGTGCAGGGCGGCATCTTTCGGGCTGGGTCCAATCCAGGCGACGCCGCCAAGATTATCGACGGCGACGCCAACACCTTCTGGCAGCCCGACCCGACCGATCCGCTGGCCAAGTGGGAAGTCGAGATTGACCTCGGTCGGGCGGTGTTGGCCGAAGAGTTGCGCTTGCGCTTTCCCGACCAAGAAGGCGCGCGTCCCTTGCGCCAGTTTACGGTCTATGTGGCCACGGGAGGGACAATTGATCCCCGCAAGGATATCTTCCGCTTTGAGTCGGTGTATCAGACGACCTTGCCCAACCAAGAGACCGAAATTCGCATCGAGCTGAGCGGGCGCAACGACATCACGCGGCTCCTAGACCCCGGCTTGGATGTGGTGTTTGAGGACGCGGCGCGCTTTCGGGTCATCCAGTACATTCGCATCGGCGTCGATGAGCAGAGTGCGGACGCAGCTCTCGCCGAGGTCGAGGTGAGCGCCGTCGGTGACAATCTTATCCTCGGTGTCCTAGAGCGCGGAGGGACCTTCAAAACCGGCCTAGTCGTCCGCGACGTGGAGGGCTTGGTTGACGGCGTCATGAATACCTACGCCAACAAGTTCACTACCTATCGAGCCATCTCCGGTTGGCGCAACGAAGGGCTGTGGTGGGAACTGGATCTAGGGGCCCAGTTCTGGATTGACGAGATATTCCTCTACTTCAACAACCAAGGCGAGGGGGCTTCTGGCTCCTCGGTGCGCAACGGAGGCACGGGATTTGCCTTTTTGATCTCGGACGGTCGGCGCACGACCTCGGGCGAGGTAGATTACGACCGCTTGGTGGGCCACGGCAACGAGCAAAATCCCTTCGCCGGTCCAGAGCGGCACTATCGCTATCTGTTCAAGCCGCGCAAAGTGCGCTACCTGTTCTGGCACGGCTTTCTGACTTCGCATGAGTGGCACGCGCGCGCAGCCGAACTCATGCTGTTTTCGCCCGGCTATCCGGCGCAAGTGGTGCTGCGCTCGGGCTTTATCGACTTGGGCGCGATCGTCGGCGATGGCCGTGCCAAGGCGATAAAGCACTTGTCGTGGGATGCGGATTTGCCAGTGGGAACGCGGATGCAACTGCGCTCCCGCTCGGGCGTGCAGCTCAGCGAGAAGTACACGTATCACAATAAGATCGGCGAAGTAGTTACTGAAGAGAAGTGGCTCAGTTCGCCCAAGGTGTTGCGCGGGCAGGTGGATACCGCGCTGGTCGTGGGCGATGATTGGGGCGCGTGGAGCAATGTCTATCAGCTTTCGGGCGAATCCTTCCAGTCGGATAGCCCGCGCCGCTTCATCCAGCTAGAGGCCCTGCTCTCGACCGAGGATCCGCGGGTTGCGCCCGTGTTGCGCTCGCTGTCGATCGAGTTTGAGGACGCCTTAGTGACCGAGGCCAAGGGACAGGTCTGGCCGCGCGAGGCCCAGCCCAACGAGGACACGCGCTTTACTTATACGCTGTGGCCGACGGCTGCCGAAGACGACAGCGGCTTCGACCGGCTGCGACTCGTCGCTCCCGGCGGCTGGCTGGAGACAGGAGCGGTGGAGGTGGTTCTCGCTGGCGAGACTATCGCCGTGGAGGAGGTCGCGCAGCGGGGCGACTCCTTATTCGTGGCCTTGGGCCAGCGCATTGGCGGCGATTCGCTAGAGGTTCATTTCACTGCGCGCCTGTGGCGCAATGCCACGGTATTCAGTGCGGAGCTTGGTCACGGAGACCGGCCGGGCCTGTGGCAGTCCGTGGAGGCCGCTGCGCGGCGCGCCAACGTAGTGCTACTGCCGGACCTGACCGGCAGCGACCGACTCATCGGCGATCTAGAGCTGACTCCGGCCACCCTTACGCCCAATGGCGACGGAATCAACGACCAAGTGCATATCCGCTTCGTGGTCTTCAAGGTGGAGACGGCGACGCCGCGGGTGCGGGTATTCGACTTGGCGGGCCGCTTGGTGGCCGAGTTGGCCGCCGCGGGTGGGGACTTCGCTTCTTATACATGGTCCGGGCGCGATGCCCAAGGGACGCTGGTGCCTCCGGGACTTTACCTCTGCCACATCGATCTCGGTGCCGCTGCAGGTGAGGACGTGGCTGTGCGCCCCGTCGCTGTCATTTACTAACCCTCTTTCGCAAGGAGTTCCATGTCTCGTCCCAACATCCTCTTCATTATGACCGACGATCACGCGGCCCACGCCATGAGTTGCTACGGCAGCCGCATCAACACCACGCCCAACCTCGACCGCATTGCTCAAAGCGGCATGCGCTTTAACAACTGCTTTTGCACCAATTCGATTTGCGGCCCCTCCCGAGCCACCATCCTCACCGGCACGTACAATCACGTCAACGGCATGACCACCTTAAACTCGCGCCACGACAATCGACAGCTCAACTTCGCCAAGCTCTTGCAGGGCGTTGGCTACCAGACCGCCATCGTCGGCAAGTGGCATCTAGGCCAGGGGCCGGCCCACTGGCCTACTGGTTTTGACTACTACAACATTCTTCAAGGCCAAGGCCCCTACTTCGACCCAGAGATGGTGTGCAACGGCGACAAGGTCCAATACCAGGGCTACACCACCGATATTATCACCGACCTGTCGCTCGACTGGCTTAGGGCACGCGACAAGGAGCGGCCCTTTTGTTTGATGTACCACCACAAGGCCCCGCACCGCCCGTGGGAGCCGGACGAAAAACACGC